>CALFWW010000248.1 GCA_937928575.1 uncultured Saprospiraceae bacterium
TTTTGGAATGTCAAAGGTGGAAATTGATGAAGCATTATTGACACAAATATCAGAGATGACCGGTGGAAAATATTACCGTGCGACCACCACAGAAAGCCTCATCAGAATTTATGATGAAATTGACCGATTAGAAAAAACAGAAATTGAAGTCACTAGCTTCAATCGATATAATGAAGAATTTTATCCTTTTGTATTCATCGCGATTTTCTTTGTACTGCTAGAAGTATTACTGAGATATTCGGTGTTGCGAGTGATTCCTTGATCATAAGGAGATGAAAGTTGCCATTTGGATATTTGGCTGTTTGGACACTTTCTGTATGAATAAACAAATTTGTCGATATCAGGATATTTCCCTTTTATCGACATATATAAATACATACTAGAAGCATCCAAACAGCCAAAAGTCCAGGCTAAGACTGAAAGCCTTAAAAAATTATTAAACATTAAACAAAATAATCTTGTTCAGATTCGAGACATACGAAAATTTATATGCACTGATTGGGATTCCCATTCTGATCGTGCTGTTTTTTATTTTCTGGTCGCAACGAAAAAAAGCAATTGATATATTAGTCAGTAGCGACTTGAGAGACCGAGTTGCACCTTATGCTTCTGCCAACAAACATTTCTTAAAATTCGGATTGGTCACTATGGCATTACTTTCCCTCATCATTGGATATGCGAATCCACAATGGGCTGGAAAACGTCAAAAAGTACAAAGCAAAGGAGTCGATGTTTTTATAGCAATTGACATTTCCAACAGTATGCTAGCAGAAGATGTCAAACCAAGTCGTATGGAACGTGCCCAACGATTTGCACAAAATTTAGTAGCTGAATTAAAAGGAGAAAGAATTGGAACCATCATTTTTGCAGGAAGTGCTTATTTGCAAATGCCATTGACGACAGATTATGCTGCAGCGACTATGTTTGTCAAAAGTGCTAATCCGAATTTGGCACCATCACAAGGTACTGCGATTGAAGAAGCGATTGATTTGGCTGAAAGAAATTTTGAGGTAGACAGTAAGCATCACAAATCGATGATTATTATTTCCGATGGAGAAAATCACGAACCGCAAGCCATTGAACGAGCAAAAGAAGCCAACGAAAATGGGTTGTTGATTTACACGGTCGGCGTCGGAACAGAAGCTGGTGGATTGATTCCAATTTTTGAAAATGGCCGCAAAGCCTACAAAAAAGATAAATCAGGAAGCACCATTAAAACAGCATTAAACGAACAGATGTTACGAGATTTGGCGGATGCAGGACGTGGCGAATACTACAATTTGAATTCTGGAAATGAAATAGTAGAAGCCATTAAAAAAAGAATTGACAAGATTGAGAAACGAGAATTGGAACATCAATCGTTTACAGATTATGAAAGTTACTTCCAGTATTTTGTGGGTTTGGGATTATTGCTTTTGGTCATTGATTTTCTGATTGGATTTAGGAAAAGCAAAGTGATGGAAGAGACAGATATTTTTAGCATTTGATATTTGAATTGATTTTAAAATGAAGAAATCTAACATCCTATTCGCAATTTTATTAGTATGCACTTCGACTGTATTTGCGCAAAGTGAACACAAACTCTTACGCAAAGGTGACAACGCTTACTTCAATCAAGACTTTACCAAAGCAGAAGAAAGTTATCGAAAAGCGATTGAAAAAAATGGGAATGGTCATCAAGGAAGTTATAATTTAGGAAATGCAATTTACAATCAAGAGCGCTATGAAGAAGCGGCTAAACACTTTGAAAAAGCTGCTCAAAACGCAACGGATCCAACTCAAAAAAGCAATGCTTATTACAACTTAGGTAACACACATTTCAAAGCACAAGATTTTGAAAAAAGTATCGAGTCCTACATAAAAGCTTTGGAAACTAAACCAGAAGATCCAGACACCCAACACAATTTAAATCTTGCCAAAAAAATGAAAGAGTTGCAACAGCAGCAACAACAACAGCAACAACAACAACAACAAGACCAGCAAGAAAATAACGAAGAGCAACAACAACAAGAGCAGCAGCAGCAGCAACAAGGGGAACAACAGGAGCCCCAGGATTCTACCCAGCAACAACAAGAACCACAAGATCAGGAAGGAGAACAAGAGGACCAAGAAATGCAAGAAGGAGAAGAAGAACAAAGAGATAACGGCGAAGAAAAAGATCTCAATAAAGAAGAAGCCAGACAGCTCCTCCAAATTATGGATGACGAGGAACGGAAAGTGCAAGAAAAAATGAGAAAGGCACAAGGTCAAAAAGCTAAGAAGGAAAAGGACTGGTAGCGTTGATACGCTGTTTCAGACTTTAACAAACCCAACAATATGGTTTAGAAGAGATTCTTAGTATCTTTAAATATCAACAACAAAATATTTAAGATGCTAAAGAAACACCTGCTTTTTGCTATTCTATTAATTTTTATAGCAAACGCTCTCAACGCTCAATCCAATCTCTTTTTGGATGATTCATTTACCATAGAAGAAATGGTAGCGGATTTTTTCGACACACCTAACATTACTACTTCTAACATCACTTATACAGGATCAGCGGAGGCTATCGCGTTCTTCGATGCTGCGGAAACTGATTTAGGTATAGGTGCTGGGATTTTGATTTCTTCCGGAGTAGTAGAAACAATTGCTGAGGAAAACCAAGATTTTGCTAATAACAGCAGTACGTACTTAGGAACCCCAGGTGATAATGACATAACTGCGCTGGATGGCAGTAACATGCCTACAAATGATGCCGCAATAATTGAATTTGATTTTACTGTTCTTAATTCAGATAGTTTAAACTTCAATTATGTTTTTGGCTCTGAGGAATATCCTGAATTTGTTTGCAGTGGTTTTAATGATGCTTTTGCATTTTTTGTTTCTGGTCCAGGTATAGATGGCCCTTACTCTAACAATGCAGTTAACATCAGCACAATTCCTGGATCAGAAACAGTAGTTGCAATAGATAACGTGAATGACATAGAAGGATGTGGCGATTCTAATAATGAAATGTACTATGTCAACAATATGGTAAGCGACCATATTAATTTTGATGGATTGACAGTTTCACTTCCTGCATCATTTTATGGAATTGGTGGAGAAACTTATCATGCAAAAATAGTAATTGCTGATGTCGCAGACGCCATTTATGACTCAGGTGTTTTTCTTTCATTTGAAGGCTTAGGATCAAATAATTTGTTGGTACCAAAAACTGAATTTTTATTAAGTCAAACAGGAAACTCAGTAAATTTTGAAAATCTAACAAAATATGCTCGTTCCTGGAATTGGGACTTTGGAAATGGACAAATATCTACTGAAAGAAACCCAGGTACCGTTTATTACAGTGAAGCTGGCACCTATACCGTATCATTGGTCACCGAAAATTTTTGCTGTACAAATACCTATACAACGGAAATTGAAATTACTGAAGTGGCACAACAGCTGGTTGTAGAGACAACAACAACACCTATGTCTTGCCCGTTTGCAAATGATGCAACTATAGAATTGACAATCGAAGGGGGAACACCTCCCTATACAACTATATGGACTCCCGAGATTCCTGACTTCAACAATGTAGCTGCCGGTGTATATAATTATGCGATTACCGATCCAAATGAGTTCAATGCGAGTGGTACAATAATCATAGAGAATATAGAAGCTCCTGATATTTCTTTTACTGTAATTGATGAAGTCGCTGGTCAAAGCAATGGCTCGATTGCAGTAAGTATTTCAAATGGGGTTCCTCCTTTTCAATATCAATGGTCTAATCAAGCTACGGATCCTTTTATTGACGGTTTAGATGCAGGTAATTATAGTGTTACAATTACAGATGGTAATGGATGTCAATATGTAGATCTATTAACGGTCAATGCTCAAGCTCCTGAAATTTCGGTCATTGTGACAACAACAGAACCTACCTGCTTTGGATACGATGACGGAGGCGTAGATTTCCAAATTTCAGGAGGGACTGCACCTTATGAAATTTCGACAATACCCGAAATTTTAAATGGGAATGTGCCAGCAGGCATTTATGAGTACACAATCACTGACATTAATGGTGTAACTATCGAAGGAAATTTTACAATGGAACAACCAGCACCCATTGAGATTTCAATCTTCACCACTTCAGCAACCGATACGGACCAAAACGGAAGCGCAACCGCAATTGTGAATAGTGGTGGAATTCTTCCTTTCGAATTTTTATGGTCCAACAATGCAACTACACCAACTATTGAAAACATCTCTGCTGGTGAGTATTCTGTAACAATTACGGACGCGAATGGATGTGAAAACATAATGTCTACCGTTGTTCCATCCGTAACCAATGTAACGAACTTAACCGATCATTCATTCCTACATTTATTTCCAAATCCTGTAGTTGATCATTTATTGATTGAAAACAATTCCAATCGACAATTGAAACAGTTAGACCTTTTCAATTCATTTGGTCAAAGTAAAAATGTAGATTTTACAATACAAAATAATTTAATTCGAATTGACAGACTTGACGAATTTTCACAAGGTGTTTACACAATTACACTCAATTGGATGGGTGGTGAAATCTCAACATTACGGTTTGTAAAAAGCTAGTAAATAGAACAGCAGAAATACGAAAAGGGCATTCTGAAAATTCAGGACGCCCTTTTTCTATATATGAAAATCAATTTTAAATGATGCGTATAAAATTATAACTTGGCATTGAAAGTAACACTCCAAAAACATATCATGGCTTATAAACAATTAATACAAATTGTAGTCTATAATTACGGTTCTCTTTGAGAATAATTTCCCGATATCTTCGTTAGAAAGCCCTGTCTGCTTGGCGCAGTCAGGCAGGCTCGCCGTAACTAAGGCTATGTCTACGTTTTCTGCCTTGATCTCG
>CALFWW010000249.1 GCA_937928575.1 uncultured Saprospiraceae bacterium
GATCACATTTATCGAGGTAGTTATTGCAACGCCAGAAATTGTGTAAGTACCATTCATATTATCTACGACTGTACCCACATCAGCAGTTACGACCCCATCAGAATTAACAACAACGGTGTAATTCATTAAGTCTGCATCACAAACTGGTGAGTCATTCGTAAGAGCTGGCAAAGCATTTTGAGTAACGATAAATTCGACACAATCACTTGTGCAATTATCCGTAGGATTGACTGCTTGAGCGAAATAACTACCAGGACCAGCAGAAGAGAAGGTTGTTGTATTAGCAGCTAATAAACCACCCATAGAGCAACCGCCATCACTATACCAGTTGACTTGTAAGTTTCCTGTTACAGAAACGGTCAGATCAGGAATTGCATCCCCTGCACAGTACTCAACATTATTACCAACTGGTTCGTCGATATCATCACAATCACAAACTGGTGGGTTAATAGTAATCGTTGAAGTACAACTAGCTGCAGAAGTTGAGATCACATTTATCGAGGTAGTAATTGCAACGCCAGAGATTGTGTAAGTACCATTCATATTATCTACGACTGCACCCACATCAGCAGTTACGACCCCATCAGAATTAACAACAACGGTGTAATTCATCAAATCAGCATCACATACCGGGGTATCATTCGTAAGAGCTGGCAAAGCATTTTCAGCAACGATAAATTCTACACAATCACTTGTGCAATTATCAGTAGGATTCACTGCTTGAGCGAAATAACTACCAGGACCAGCAGGAGCGTAGGTTGTTGTATTGGCAGCTAATAAACCACCCATAGAGCAACCGCCATCACTATACCAGTTGACTTGTAAGTTTCCTGTTACAGAAACGGTTAAGTCAGGAATTACATCACCTTCACAATATTCAACATTATTACCAACTGGTTCGTCGATATCATCACAATCACAAACTGGTGGATCTACTGTTATCATTGAAGTACAATTCTCTGCAGAAGTTGCGATGACATTTGTTGAAGAAACAATTGCGATATTCGAAATCGTATAGGTTCCATCCATATTATCTACGACAGTACCGAAATCAGATGTTACGTTTCCGTCAGAATTTATGACGACAGAATAGTTTAACAAATCAGCATCACACATTGGTGTGTCAGCAGATAAAGTAGGTAATGGATTTTCAGTCAAAGTAATTTCGACACAACCACTCGTACAACCATCTACAGGATTTACTGCTTGTAAGTAATAGGTACCAGCAGCAGCAGGCGTGTAGGTTGTTGTATTTGTTGCAATAGGAGTCCCTGTACAACCAGCAGCGTCATACCAATTCAATTCTAAGCCAGAAGCCACTGTTGCAGTTAAAGCAGGAATTGCTTCATCAGCACAATAGCTATTGTTAGTTGGAACAGGATCCGCGACAGGGTCACATGTACAGACCGGAGATTCAATAACATCAATCACTTCACAGTTGTTGGTGGAGGTAGCTGTACAAATTACATCCGTTCCAACTGGGATATCGCAAATCGTCCAGATTCCATTTCCTAATTCAGTTACAGTTCCTACATCAGAAGTTATCACCCCATTGGAAGTAATTTCAACACACCAATTTAGTAAGTCCGCATCACATGCAGGAGTTGCTATACTTACTGTTGGTAGTGGGAACTCAGTTAACACAACTGGGACACAATCACTTGTACAATTATCCGTAGGATTCACTGCTTGTGCATAATAAGTTCCTGCTGCAGTTGGGGAGTATGTTGTTGAGTTCATTGCTAAAGCAGTACCAGTACATCCAGCATCATCATACCAATTTACTTCCAATGTAGGATCGACTGTTGTAGCAATCAATTGTGGAATTGTTTCGCCTTCACAATAGCTGGCATCGGTTCCAACTGGTTCTTCAATATCCCCACAATCACAATTTGGTGAATCTACTGTTGTCATTGCCGTACAATTTGCAGTAGATGTAGAAGTTACGTTGATAGAAGTACCAACTGCCACTCCTGAAATCGTAAACGTGCCATCATTGTTATTCGTGACCGTCCCTGCATCTGCAGTAATCATTCCATCAGAAGTAATTACAACTGTATAATTCATTAAGTCAGCATCACAAATACCTGTAGCCGCAGCTAAAGTTGGAACATCATTTATTGTTACTGTTAATGTGAAATTAGTTGCACATTCGTCACCATCAGGTGTGAAAATATAATCAGCAGGACCCGCAGTTGCAGTGTTGATCATTACTGGCAACCAAGTTCCGTCAATTCCATTATCACTTGTCATTGGCAAGGCGCCTGCCATGGTATTAATACAATAAGCATTTGTCAAAGAGAAAGTAGGAGCCGTAGGAGTGGTTGGTGTACCCGCACATGGTACGCAATTTAATCCATCTTGACCAATTACTTCTACATCATTCGCTGTACAAGGGTCATTGTCATCACAACTTGTTGGAGGAATCACCTCATACACACATTGACAATTTGCTTCATCATAACTATCAGCTGTTGCGCAATCCATATCATCGCAATTTGGAGGATTCGGTGTATTGATACAATCACAAGTAGCTGGATCATAAGAATCAACAGTGAAAGCACATCCATCATCACAATTCGGTTCCGTACCAGTGGTTACCCATATACAAGTATTGTTATCGAAATTATTGGTTTGCCAACATTCAATTACTGGTTCAGTAGGCTGAGTTCCGAAAGTTACCCACATACAACTTACGTCGTTGAAGGAATTCGTTTCCCAACATTCAATTGGTGATGGTTCTACAGGTTGTGTACCCGAAGTTACCCACATACAGGACACATCATCGAAAGTGTTGGTTTCCCAACATTCGATAGGTGTTGGTTCTGGATCTTGCGTGCCAGATACCTCCCAAGTACAAGTTACGTCATTAAAAGTAGCCGTTTCATAACAAGCTGTAGTTGGTTCCGGATCTTGTGTTCCAGAAATATCCCAAGTACAAGTTACGTCATTGAAAGTAGCCGTTTCGTAACAAGCGGTAGTTGGTTCCGGATCTTGTGTTCCAGACACCTCCCAAGTACAAGTCACGTCGTTGAAAGTAGCCATTTCATAACAAGCAGTAGTTGGCTCTGGATCTTGCGTTCCAGCGATATCCCAAGTACAGGTTACGTCGTTGAAAGTAGCCGTTTCGTAGCAAGCAGTTGTAGGTTCTGGATCTTGCGTACCAGACACCTCCCATGTACAAGTCACGTCATTGAAAGTAGCCGTTTCATAACAAGCAGTTGTAGGTTCTGGATCTTGCGTACCAGCAATATCCCAAGTACAGGTTACGTCATTGAAAGTAGCCGTTTCATAACAAGCAGTTGTTGGTTCTGGATCTTGCGTACCAGACACCTCCCAAGTACATGTCACGTCATTGAAGGTTGCAGTTTCATAACAGGCAGTTGTTGGTTCTGGGTCTTGTGTTCCAGAGACATCCCACACGCAAGTTACGTCGTTGAAAGTAGCCGTTTCGTAGCATGCTGTAGTTGGTTCTGAATCTTGCATTCCATTATTTTCCCACATACAATCTGTGTCATTGAAAACAAAGTTATCCCAACAATTAACTGGAGAAGGTTCCATTGGTTGTGAACCTGAAATTACCCAAGTACAGTAATTAGGATCGGTATCGTCAGTTATAAATTCAGTTGTTTCCCAACATTCTAAGTTGGTTGGAGCCATTGGTTCTGACCCAGTAACAACCCAAGTACAAAAATTAGGGTCTGTATCATCTGTGATGAATTCAGCTGTTTCCCAACATTCTAAGTTGGTAGGAGCCATTGGTTGCATACCAGTAACGACCCAAGTACAAAAGTTAGGGTCTGTATCATCTGTTATAAACTCAGTAGTTTCCCAACATTCAGTAGTCGGTTCCATTGGTTGCGTACCCGTAGTGCTCCAAGTACAAGTAGCATCATCAAAAACATTGGTTTGCCAACATTCAATTGGCGAAGGTTCTGTAGGCGGAGTCGGATCTGTTATCTCAAAATCAAGAACCATATCTTGACAGGTGTTAACATCGGTTACGGTTACAGAATAGATACCATCACAAAGTGCATCGAAGCTGATAATATCAGTAGTAACTCCAAGTGAATTTAGATTATCGTGATCTGTATCCCAAGTTATATCATAAGGACCTGTTCCGTCTGTAATCGTGATTGTAAATTCACCATCGCATGCATTCGGACAAGAAATTAACTCTGTTTGTTGAAGATCAATAGTTGTCATGCATTCGAAACATGATACTTCTGGGAAACACAGACTGGCAAAACAGGCAGAAGACTCAGCACCATCCGTTAACAATCCAAACGTTGCGTCTATAATTGCTAAGCAATCATTTGTACTATATCCTGCTGGAGCAATAACTGTAACTGCTTCGTTATAATTTCCTACACCAGAAACGCCTATTACACTGTTAAAATAATCGTACGAACCACCAATAGGACCAGTAATTGTAAAGGTAAATGGAACCGAACCATCTGCATTACACTCTGGTGGATTTGCAGCTAGTTCATTGATAGCTATATCTACGTTTGCCTCAAGATCAAATACGAATACTTCTTGAGCACAATCGATATTACAAAAGTCAGGGTATTCCCATTGCTTGGTGTAGGTTGTTGGATTGAGATTTCCATCGTCACTAATAGAGGTTGGTGGAAAGCTTAGACCTGGACAGAAATCAAAAAATAAATCAGAATCATAAGTTAAGCTAGGAAGATAAAAATCACAATAAGAAAAATAGTCAGTTTCACACGCTAAGTAGATTGGTTCAGGGCATGAGATTGGTGCTTCTATGGAAATTTCAGCAAATGGTCTTAGATCACAACAGAATTGGTTAAAATCATTAATGTCGCAAACGTAGTTATCACCCTCTACATATTGATTGTCAACAATTTCTTGCGCAGTATAAGGAGTATTAACACCACCAGGGAAATAATTATAACCATACACTGTATAAGTTCCACAGGGAGCGGCTTCAAATGAAAGATCAAAATCACCACCACTATCTGCCCAAGCATATGCAATACCATCATTTTGGTTGATTAATAAATATTCCATATTATATGGTTCTCCTGTATTTGGATCAACTTCAGTTTCAGTTCCCGGATTGTTCCCAAATTCAAAAGCGCCATTTGGACATATTGTTGGTAATATTGCATCTCCACCATAGCTTCCGGCAAAAGCAAAACAACATCCTTGCGCAATATATGTTTCTATTGCTGATCCACATCCAGGAGTATTCGCATCACCATCTGTCACAGTCACTGTATATGAGCTATTGTTTAGTCCACTGATGTCTATTGTCGAACCAGTCTCACTTGGATCATGTGACCATGCGTAAGAATAGTTTCCAGTTCCTCCACTTGCAAAAACACTTACTATTGTATTTTGCCCATCAATACAAGGTGGTGTGATTTCATCAATCATTACATTTGAAACAATAGGAATTGTTACAGTTTCAGTACTTGGGCAACCCGCATCGGTCCCAGTAAGATCAAATGAAAAACTTCCAGTAGTTCCACCTGGAATATTTATATTAATAACTGCGTCACCATTTGCATCATTCATAGCAGTTTGGGCTCCTGAAATAGGGTCTATAAAATCATATCCTAAAAGTGGAATCCCACCAGAAATTATTACAGTACCAACAATATCATTATTACCAACTGACTCACATGCGTAAGTATTTTCAATAGTGCTCGAAATATCTGGTTGTTCACAACAATTTAGTGTTGGACCAATTCCAATAAAGATTGGGTCTTGAAGACAATTTGGGCTTGGTGAATTCCAAACACCGATTTCACCATCAGCCATTGTTTTCCACTGAATATCACAATTTACATCAAAGTCCGGTTCACTACAAACATCGAAAGGGTAGGTTTCAACCTCAAAGCAAAATACCCAATTTTCCATAGTTTCATCACATCCGCCACCAACTGGACCATCCCCAAATGAGCCATCAGGTCCAGTTGATCCAGGGTGAGTTGCTTGATTCCAAGCATACCATCCTGCAGGTAGTGGATCTCCACCTGTAAAAGCTACACAATTAGGATTGTCATTCTCATTACAAAATTCTAATACGCCAGAAGCATTAATGTAGGATCCCCAGCCAAAAGCACTTGCATCATTGTAAGTAACTTCACCTTCCTCATACCAACTCCAAATACCAGGAAAGCCTGAATTACTTGGTTGCGTTATTGATGTAGTTACGAAAGTGGTTGGGTCATAGCAAGGTCCAAGTATTGGAGATACTCCCTGAAGCCATTGGCAATCGACTGCAGCCGGAGTAACAACAAATTCTTCTACAGTAATACAATATTCTACAACATTTCCAGAATTGACTTCTCCACCAATAGCTGCCCCAGAGGGATCAACTACAGAGATGCAAGGATTTGAAGAGTTGCAATTACCTGGTAACGTAGTAATTGTTGATGTACAAAGCTCAAAATTACCTGTTGCATTACCAAGATCAGAGATTGCAATAAAATAATTTCCTGTTGGTAGATCGCAAATTGTTAAGGTGACCTCGACATTATTTGAGGCACAAAAAGCATTTGATTCTACATCCAAGTAAGGAGAAAGTAGATTACAGTCAGCTCCAAAAATTGCAACTTGAGGTTCAGGTAAATCACCACTAACAACCAATTCTACAAAGCCACCTTGAGAGTTGAATTCATAAAGACTTGTTGGGGCTGAACTAAAATTGTCAATACACGTAATCCCAGAATTAATCGTAGGGGCAAGTAAAGATCCTCCAGTAGGTGCTCCAACATTGCAACCTGACACACAATCACCTATTGATAGAGGTATTGGTGTTGAAGAACATCCACAAAAACTCTGATCACATCCAGCTGGTGTAGGTGTATCGCAAATACTTATTGTAAATTCTGGTAGATTCGGTTCGCCGTTAAAGTTGTATACTTTGATAATGTATGAACCTCCACAATCTAGTGGATTAGAGGTTTGAACAATAAATTCTTCAGTTGGACCTGTGGAAGAGTTGTCACAAGTGACATTTGCTGGTGCGTTACAATCTCCACTAAGGATTTGGATTACTGGATCAAAATCACCGTTGGCTTCAATAGTTATCGTAGGATTTGGACTAGTTGCTATGAAGATGAAATAAGCATTTCCATCATTAGTTCCGCCAGCACATGCACCACCACTAGGGCATGAATTTAAAATGGTTGCAGAAGTACTGTTACAATCCTGGTTAATAGGCTGAGCACCACAAATATTCGAGTATGATTCTTCGGGTTCATTTGTGACACAAAGATCAAAGGATAGCGCTTCATCACTTCCTGTAACCACATTAATGTAATAAATATCCCCACAAACTAGATTGGTTAAAGTTATTTCATTGGAAGTAGGTGAAGCCATTGGTCCTGTTGAGTTAATACAGTCAACTTCAACAGCACCACCTCCACATGCTATGACTATCGATATTTCTGGATTAAAATCTAATGGGTTTCCATCTATATCTTGGCCACCATCTGCATTTTGAACTGAGATTGTTGCTTGATCTCCTTGTGCTGTAAATGCAAAATATACATCTCCGGAACTTCCATTGGTGCAAGTTCCCAAAAATTCGACTTGTGCATCTTCAATTGAATATGTGGTACATCCACCAGTTAAATCAGAGATTGTAAATGCACCATTACAATCATCATTAGCAGGTTGCGCAAAAGCAGATAGTGTCGTGAACATCATCACGACAACCAAAAATAAAATCTCTCTCATTTTTTGTTTTGGTTTGTAGACCTAAATCTTATAGGCTAAGGTGTTTAAAAAAATTAAATTTTATTTCAAAACTTAATATTGTTCAATTGTTTAAAGGGGGAATTTTAGTTATCAATAAGCATCTAAGATAGAACATTAAATGATGAAAATTTAAATTCTCCAAATCTTTTGTCTTTTCTGTAACTAATAATTACATAAAATACTGAATAACAATTATTTATAAATATAAATAATTGTTGTTATTAAAAACTAATTATGACTTCTTTTTGAGAATATGAACGCAAGGAAAAGAATGGATCTTTCCTAATTTAATACTTTTTAGAAAAAGTAGCAAATTTTGAGAATTGGGATTATTGCCCAATTTGCTATTTATTACGAATGATGACGCCTAGGAAGGCGAAATTTTAGCGTAGCAACAAAAAAAGGGATGTTGAAATTTCAACATCCCTTCTAGCTTTTCAAATCAATTAATTTGATTATCGCATTAGAGCAATGTCTCCAGTAAATACTTCGACCTTGCCATCCGAAAATTCAATTTGTACCATATACACAAAGACTCCAGGGTTTAAATATTTGCCATTGTACTTTCCGTCCCAACCAATTGTTTGATCATTCGGTATAAAGTTTTGAGCTGAGTAAACAATTTCACCCCATCGGTCAAAAATGCTTAGCTCGATAACTCTTTCAGCGCCCGTTCCTGCATATAAAGTAAATAGGTCATTAACACCATCTCCATTCGGAGTAAAAGAAGTTGGTAAATAAACCAGTCTTTCTTTATCAACAAAAATGGTGACCTCATCTGTCGCTTCACAGTCGCCATTATAAATTGTAGCTGTCAATTGAGTTGAAATCTGTGGGGTCAATGCAACAGCAGGGCAAGTATCACAATCTATTAAGTCACTTCCAGACCAGCTGATGGAATCGTATATAGTATTAACATTGGAAGTTACGATCAGACTGTCACCTAAATGTATTGTTATGTCAGGGCCAAGATCAATAAGAATTTGATCTGGTTGATCAATAGTTACAGGTTCTTCATAAAGACAACCATCTGAATCTTGAATGTAAACAGTATATGCACCTGCTCCTAAGTCGAAAAATTGAGCTTCTGTAAAATATGTAACTCCATCTAATGAGTAGGTGTACGGTGGCGTACCTCCCTCAATGTTGAGGACTGAGATAAATCCGTCTTCTTCATCAAAACATTCTGGCTCTTGTAAATTCAAATCAAAAGCAGAAATTGCGCTTGTATTTGGTTCTACTAGTACGGAATCGACATTTGTGCATCCATTGTTAGGATTAAATGCTGACAAGTAATATATACCTGGTGTTTCCGTCACTGGGTCTAAAATTGATGCAGCGAAATTATTCGGTCCACTCCAACTATAAGTGACCAATGGATCGGATATTGAGCCTGATAAATTGACAGGAGACATGTCGCAATCCATTGTGATTAATTCTCCCGCATCTACTATTGGCGGAATATAGTCAGATACGACTGTAACAGATTGTTGATTTACACAATTATTATTACTATCGAAACCATACAAAGTATAAACACCTGCTTGGGTTGCAATCGCATCCAAATCAAAACTAATCGTATCAAGCGGTCCATTTGGTCCAGGACCTATCCAGTAATTGTTAATGGTAGGACTACCTTGTGACCCAGCCCCTGATAAGTTGATTTGATCTGTGTCACAGTCCAAAATTGCAGGATCGGCAATCACTAACATTGGGAAGTCCTGATTGTCAATAATCAAAATGGAATCTTGACTTGCACATCCCAAGATTGCTTCGTAAACAGTCAGTGTATAAGTTCCAAGTTGCGTTACTGTAATGGTTTGAGCAGCTCCTAAATCTTCGTTGTCAGGACCAGTCCATTCATAAGTACCTGGTGATACTTGAGTCAATATCTCGTAAGTAGATTGAATACAATCAAGTGTCGCACTATCTTGGAAAATGATGGCAGCTGGTAATTGAACTTGTAAAATGTCCACAAATACTATTTCCGAAGCACAATTAGTTGCGGTTTCAATAATTGCGACGCCGTAAGTTTCAGCTACTCCAGGAGTTATCGGTGTTGGTGGTATGTATGTCATTCCAGTATTAACTAACATTCCACTTGCGTCATACCATTGAATTTCAAAACCTGCACCAGGATCATTTGCAATAAATGAAGGAGTCGAGTCGCCTGCACAATAAGACACAGATTGAACGCCACTTGGAGGGTCAATAGCGTTACAGTTACAGTCATGTGAAATTGAAGTGTAATTAGTGGTGCAACCTTCTGTATCTTCTACGGTGATCGTAACTCCTGTACCAGAAGCAATGTTTTCAATTACGAAATTCACCCCATTTGCGCTTGTTACATTAAGGTTATTCATTTCAGTTACTACATATGGTGCGACTCCTCCAGCTATCGTAATTTCTAAATTGTACATCGAGTTTGAGCCATTACAGATGAATTCGTCAATCGTAACATTAAATTCAGCAGGCTGAACTCCTGCGTCACATTGACAAGTATTTGGATTCCAAATTTCTAAACCATTTTCACAAACACCATCATCACAAACAGTTTCAAAAATGCATGATCCATCATTACAAGTAGCATTTGGATCAAAATTACAAGCCGTCGGATCGGTACAACCATCGGGTAAGATACAAGTACCATCATCACAAGTTGCATTGGGATCAAAGTTACAAGCTAACGGATTGGTACATCCATCAGGGGTACAATCATAAGTACAAGACCCATCATCACAGGTAGCATTTGGATCAAAATTATTAGCAGTCGGATCCGTACAACCATCCGGTAAGATACAAGTACCATCATCGCAAGTTGCGTTTGGATCGAAGTTGCAAGCAGTCGGATTGGTACAACCATCGGGCAATATACAAGAGCCATCATTACAATTTGCGTTCGGATCGAAGTTGCAAGCCAATGGGTCAGTACATCCGTCAATAGTAGCAATATCTAAAACACAATTGCAGTTTACTGGAGACCAACTATAAGTTCCGCCATTTGTGCAAGGATCGGTATCACATGTAGTTTCATAAATACAAGAACCATCTGGGCAGGTCGCGGTTGGATCAAAGTTACAAGCGCTCGCGTCGGTGCAACCATCAGGTTGACAATCGCAAGCCGATGGGTCGCTACAATTTGCATTTGGATTAAAGCTTGGTGAGGCTGAATCTGTACATCCAATTATAGTGGCTTCATCAAGTAAGCAGGAACAAGCTGTTGCATCCCATATATAGATTCCGCCATTTGTGCAGGGGTCGTTATCACAGGTAGTTTCAAAAATACAAGAACCATCTGGACAATTCGCATTTGGATTGTAGTTACAAGCACTCGGGTCCATGCAACCTAATTCTTGCGGATCTGTAACAATGCAATTGCAAGAATTGTTTGGGTCGATTATTTCTAGATCACCAATACATGGGTCTGTGTTGCAAATGGGAGTTGGTAAACAAGAGCCATCATCACAATTTGCATTGATATCGAAATTACAAGATGCAGGATTTGTACAGCCATCAACAGTAGCCATATCCAAGACGCAATTGCAAGATGTTGAAGACCATATGTAGGTCCCACCATTTGTACAAGGGTCGGTATCACAAGTAGTTTCAAAAATACAGGACCCATCTGGACATGTTGCATTTGGATCGAAATTACAAGCATTTGGATCGATACATCCATCAGGGGTGCAATCACAGGAACCGTCGTCGCAATTTGCGGTAGCATCATAGTTTGGGGCACTTGGATTTGTGCAACCATTAATAGTTGCAACATCTAAAACGCACATACAATCATTGGTGTCCCAAATATAGGTCCCACCATTCGTACAAGGGTCTGTATCGCAAGTTGTTATTAAGATACAATTTCCATCATCGCAATTTGCGACAGGATTATAATTACAAGCAGCCAAATTTGTGCAACCTAAAACTTGCGGAGTTGTCACAATACAATTACAAGGGTTGTTGGGGTCAATCATTTCAATATCGCCGTTGCAAGGGTCGGTGTTGCAAACTGGCACTGGCAAACAAGATCCGTTGTCGCAATTCGCTGCTGGATCGAAGTTGCAAGACGCGTTGTTGGTGCACCCTAAAACTTGTTGCGTTACAACAATACAACTACAAATGTCATTCGGGTCAACTATTTCAACATCACCTATGCAAGGGTCAGTGTTGCAAGTTGGCAGCGGAATACAAGAATTATCATCACAGTTTGCATTGGGGTTGAAGTTGCAAGAAGTATTGTTGGTGCAACCTAAAACTTGCGGAGTTGTCACAATACAATCGCAAGGGTTGTTGGGGTCAATTATTTCAATATCGCCGTTACAAGGGTTGGTGTTGCAAGTTGGAGCTGGTGTGCAGGACCCATCATTACACGTTGCAGTTGGATCAAAATTACATGCAGTGATATCAGTGCATCCTAAAACACTTGGCGTAACATCACACACACAAGTTGCAGGATTCCAAACTTCAATTCCATTAGAGCAGTCATTATCATCGCAAGTTGGTTCACTAATCTGAGTTCCAGCACAAGGAAGGCAAACGCTATTATCACAAACGGCAAGTGTCACTTCGTCAAATTCAGTACAAGGATTATTATCATCACAAGCCTGAGTGTAAGTTTCGTCACAAGCATTTGGACCAAATCCGACGCTAACAGGACTGCAAGGATATGGTGGTTCTGTTGGCATTGTTGGGCCTACAAGCGTTATGGTATATCCATTTGCACAACCCGTGCAGTTGGGGTCAATTTCATATTCGGTCACTGTTTGGGTAATTTGTTCAGTTCCCCAATCAGGATCCCATAAAAATTGTAAATCAACCGCATTCATAATAGGTTCGGGAACACCACCATTCATTTGGAATACCGTCACATCTACTGGAGACCAGGTATCTGCTGATGGACTCAAAGTAACCTCATAGGTATTTCCACCGGCAGTGACCAAAGCTTGATTCATTGTATTAAAAGGGATGAAAGGATCGGTCCCATTACTTACGGTCCATGCACCTCCCAGTAACACGGGCACGTCCAAGGTATTGGTTGTAGTGGTGGATTCAATGATGCAATCATCCATTCCGTTAGTTGAAAAACAAGAAGCTTCAATCGGGCAGGAAGTTTCTAAATCTATAAGAATGTTTGAAATATCAAACATTGCAAGGAAGGTGGTTTCATCAAAAGTAGTTCCATCGAAAAATGTACTTTGTTTTCCTCCTGAAGATGACATTGCAGATGCTATTCCATCACAACTTCCTATACAACTTACATCCCAAATTGCAGCTGGTGGGCCGCCTGGAGATACCAATGTAAATGTATTGTCAGGACAATCTTCCATTGGAGGGTCGGGGTGACAATCAATTGGACAATAGTCTAAACTTGCCGTACAATTGATTTCAAGATTGACGACTTCATTGTTTTCAAAATTGACAAATAAAGTATCCAGATCTTGACAAGTTGTGTTATTGATGGTATACTCAAATGCGTATTCGCCGCATTCACTTACAGTAATTAAAGCATCATTACCAATTTCTGAAAATATTGCGGTTGCACCCATTGGTGAAGTGATTGTCGCCCAGGTTCCGCCTAATGCATCGGTAACAAGTGGTTCAATATAAGTTAGTCCACAAGTATCAATCGGTGTTTCATCCCAATCAATGCAACCCATACTACAACCAGAGACGATGACTTCTATATCGAAATTACTATCGCAATTTTCTGTAAGGCCTTCGATAATAAATATATTGTACGTATAAAGTCCTTCTACATCTAAATTTGGGTGTATAATGTTAGTTCCAAAATCGCTCGGACCATTTGTAGTTCCTCCCATCCCATCAGGTATGGTAGAGGTCCAAACTGCAGTATTATAATTATTTGGATCTACCATGGTTGAATCAAAGACTAATTGCAAGTCTAAATTGTCTCCACAGTTGATCATGATCGGTGGGTCATTTGGGTCTGGAGTTGTGATTTCAAGTGGGGACACACAATGTAAGGTTACTGTTGCAATGGTAAAGCATCCAGTTGATGGGTCGATTACTTGAGCATATATATTACTTCCACAACCACCTGGTGGGGAGTAGTTGCTTTCATTGGTTATATCGTTGAATCCGCCTTCTACACCTGGTTCTACTGTGAAATCCCAATCTTCCCAATAAACGATATCATTATCACTGTTTCCATCCAAATCGATGAAACCACTGAAGTTACAGGATGGAGGATCATCACATGGAGGTTCGGTAAGGTCAAATTCACCAGAATTGATACAGGAATAAATGTAAATATTGTTATTGACCATTGGCAGTGGTTCTAATATTATCAATGCTTCTCCTGAACCCGTACCATCACAAAGAGGTGATCCTTGATCATCAATCAAACAAAGTGTATACAAACCTTGTATTGTTGGAGGAATAGTCTCAACTCCAGGACTTGGTAAGTTAATAGGAGGTTGTTCTACACCATCAATTTTATAGGTAACTTCGTAAGGTCCGACACCACCTATAATTTCAATGAAAATATCAGATGGATTTCCAGCACAACCATTACCACCTCCACTAAGAATTGCAACTGGAGCCGCATTTACCATTACTTGTTGCACTGTTGTTAGATTACATTCTCCATAATGGTAAACGATATCATGGGTTCCAACACCTATTAATTGAGGATCAAATGTAGGTGTGCTTCCATCCATTAAATCTGTAACTCCTGGACCTGAGAAAAAAGAGTTGGCTGTGGAAGGACTTGCTGAAAGTGGTGTTGCTCCATCTTGAGCGCAAAAAGTTGGTTGAATGCTGAAGTTAAGATCTGGTATACCATTGAAGGTGCCAGAGAAGTTTTCAGGACATCCATTACTATCTGTTACATCGATAGACCAATTGTCTCCATTTGCAAGTTCATCGATGCGAAATGTATTTCCAAACTGTACTGTTGCTTGCGATAGTGTACCTGGACCAGTATTCGTAATATTGTAAGAATCTGGGAAAAATTCAGGTGACCCTCCTGACAATTCAATAGTCACTCCACCACAATCTTCCGTGTGCGTTTGACCAATTCTTTTAAGAAAAACAATTGGGATTGCAACACCTAGATCTACACAGTCATCACCGTCAAAATCATAATCGATCTGACAAGTTCCTCCTCCTCCAGGAGGGCAACATAAGTAATCCATCGTAGAAATAATGGCATAGATGGTATTATTAGTTGGGAGATTTCCAGTAGAGTTTGCCACAATAGTACCAGAATTAGTATTTAGATATGCATCATTATTTATAATAGCCCAATCACCAGTTTGGTAATCACTAACTTCAATGAAATTTGATGCTAAGCTAGCAGGGTCAAAAGGATTGTCAGAGGAAGGTGGTGCATTATGAATCGCCCAAGCAAATCCAGCTCCTTGACATACTCCATTAGTGTTGCCGAAATAAGAACACGGATCAGTACATGCTGAAATCGGAGGAGCTCCATTTTCTAATGCAGATAAATTTATAACATCATTATAACATAATAAAAACGGTTCTTGGACATTAACACCATTGTTGTTTTGAGTAGCACCTGATCCTACTTGCATCACAGAAATATCTCCAGCAAGAGTTGTGGGACATTCGCAGATGGAGTTAGCGTCGACTGGACCAATATCAAAAGAGAAAGTGCATCCATTGCCATCAACTACATCTAGAGTAATGAAATCTCCGTCAAAAACTCCATCAATTGTAAAAACGGTAGAAGTGTTGCCACTAGGTGTCGTTAAATTTCCTGTAGAAACATTGACTGAATAATTATCACTAGGATCAGTTTGAGGTAATCCACCGACTAACTGAAAGCTGATTTCTACTTCAGAGGAGGCTAGATCTATACATGTAAAACTTTCTGGTAAATTGGTAATTTCAGCAATATATGTAATTGAAATTGGTTCGCCAATATCGACACAATCATTTTCAGATAGTAAAAGCGTAGTACAGTCAGGTAATGTAATTGGTGCCATAAAGAAAGTGGCTCCATTTCCAATAGGAGAGATATTGGCTGGACTACCAAATGTGCCATCTCCTACAATCACTCCTGCATAATTGGGGTCTGAATTTGGCAGACCACCAGATGGAGGACTACCGATCCCGGAAAGCGTAGTATAAACTCCTAAAGGATCTGACTGAACCCAAAACCCATATCCAATACACGGATCTGCACCTGTAGTATTAATTTCTAAGGATGTTGATGCAGTAAAATCAGTGGCACCGCTGATAAGGTCATCAAAACAAAAAATATCTCCATCAGACGGGGAGGTAAGCGTACCAGCATCCGCAAGACAAATTTTTCCACTTTCATCGCATTCCGCCATATTTGTTGAAGAATTGTAATTTTGACCATAAATTTGCCAGTCTGTTGGAAGTCCATCAACTGTTACGAAAATAGTCATACATTCACCAAGATCACCATTACCTATAAATGGAGAGCTAAATGGATTACTGAAGTCTCCGTATGCAATTGTACCCCCTGTAATCGTTGAATTTATCGTATTTGTATTACTGGAATTGGTAAGGACAGCGGGGCTAGCTGAAACAATATTGGCACCTGTAATAACAATGACCACACCGCCTGATACGGTTGTTATCCCTGGGTTTGGGAAGCAAACATAAAATTCTAATTCAAATTGTCCTCCTCCAATATCAGTAGCATCGACAAACTGTGTTTCTGCACAAGTTTGGGCAGCTAATTGACTTGAAAAATTGAAAAATAAAAGGAAAAATAAAAAGGAGATAAATCGTAGAAATGTAGTCATAATAATACAGGTATTTTAATATTACTCAAGAGTAATATTGTAATTTGGGAAAAATCAAATTTGCAAGCTAGGTAGATAATTATACCATCAATTTAGATACACCACTCCAACCAAATTATTAAAAAAGATGGCAATTCTAATTTTGACATGCTATGAAGACAGCTCAAATCGTTTTAAAAAATCTGCTAATTGCACCTGATTGGGCTTAAATTTGCTCGAAAAGATAATACTAAATCTCAACTTAGAAAACTCTTATGTATGAAAAAAGGCTAAATCATTACGATTTAGCCTTCTTCTTAACTATTTAGTGTTTGTGAATCCTTATCTGTTAAGGAATATATCTCCTTTAAATATTTTAACTTCTCCATCGATAATATGAGTCCACAGATATCCACGCTATGGCCACGCTATGGTATCAACTTGATTCTGAGTATTTTGTAATTAATTGATTTTCAGATAATTACCTGCATTTCCTACTTTCTCACTCATTAAAACTTTTTTTTTAGCGTTCCAAATTTTTTAGAATTGATTTTAGGTGTGAATTTTGCATTTATCACCTCAGACCTAGGTTTTTGATTATCAAACCTAGAAAAACGAGTTGCTCACCTTTCGTTACCCTCCTCATTTTGAAAAGGTTCCTCCCACCAATACACTTTACGTTAATTACAAACATATGAGGCAGTTCATTATTTGCTTATTGGTGGCGTCCTTTACCACAATAGGCGTTGAAGCACAACAAAATCATCGTTCTTTTAGCACAGAATCGTTTTTCAATTCCAAATCCCAATTTGACAACCAGATTGAGGGTGATTTCTGGTTTGTTTTATTGGCTTTTGAAGAATTACCTTCAGGGCAATTAATTAAGGATTTAGAAAATGCCGATTTTGAATTATTGGAGTACAAAGGAGGGTTGAAATTCTATTCAAGAGTGCCGGTTACAGCATCAAAAAAATTATTCAATAAGTTCGGGATTACAAGTGTTCAAGCGCTACCGTTCACTAGTAAGTTGTCACCTGCGGTTCAAGCATTGGATGCACCTTCTTGGGCAAAGAGTAATTCGAATAGATCAAATATTGTAGTTTTATGTAGATCTGTAATGAACACGGATTTGTTTCATTTAAAGTTGACTGCGGCGAATATTGATGTCGCTGAAATTCAGCATATTTCTGGCGATTTATACAGTATTGATGTTAAGGATAAAGATATTTCAAAATTAGCTAAAATTCCCTTTATCCAACATATTGATTACATACAAGAAATGGATCAAAAATTAAACTATGAAAATAGAAATACGCAGCGTGTAAATTTCTTGAATAACGGTGCTTTTGGTTTTGACACATTGAATGGTGATGGAATTGTGATTGGTGTTGGTGATGGTGGTGAATTAGGGGAGCATATCGATTTTAGTGGTAGAATAATCAATGAAGCAGACGGAACGTACAGTAATTATGGTCAACATGGTGATCACGTAAGTGGCATAATTGGAGCAGCAGGGAATTTGAATTCTCGAAATAGAGGTGTCGCTTCAGAATGCACTATTGTGTCAGAAAAAACGAGCCAAATAGTTTTCAATACACCTACCTATTTTCATAAGTATAACATGATGTTGGCAAATAGTTCATATGGGGTAAGTCATTCTTGTACAACGGGAGGTTCTTATAATTACTCCAGCCAACTATTGGACAACCAAATCTACTCTTTTCCGAATTTATTGCATGTATTCGCTGCAGGAAACTCTGGAAACGAAACCTGTGATCCATATCCAAAAGGTTATAAAACAGTACTCAAATTCTATCAATCTGCAAAAAATGTCTTGACGGTTGGGAATGTAAATGAGAACCGAGTCATTGCCAGTTCTTCAGCAAAGGGACCAGTACTAGATGGTCGAATTAAACCAGAAATTTGTGGGGTAGGAAATGGGGTTGTGTCAACAGGAAATAACAACAACTATTTCGTTAGTGCAGGCACAAGTATGGCCGCTCCTTCTGTCACAGGAACACTCGGATTACTGTATGAATTGTATCATAATATTAATGGGCAAAATCCAAGTAGTAGTTTGATAAAAGCTGTCGCCTGTAACACAGCTGATGATCAGGGGCGGGAAGGTCCAGACTATCAATATGGTTTTGGAACAATTAACGCACGTAGAGCTGCTTTGGCTATTCAAAATGTACAATATTTTGAAGCTGAAATCAGTCATGGTGAGCAAAAAATCCATAACATCACAATTCCATCAGATGTGAAGCAACTTAAAATAATGTTGTACTGGCATGACTATCCAGCCAACCCATATGCGCCAATTACCTTGGTCAATAATCTGGATTTAGAAGTACAATCTTCTAATGGAAATACCTCTTATCCTTTGATATTAAATCCTGCAGCAGAATATGTGGAAGCAGCTGCGGTTGAAGGGGTAGACAACTTAAATAATATAGAACAAGTAGTCGTCAATAATCCATCAATGGGTAACTTTACAATAAAAGTTGCTGGGACTGAAATCCCTTTCGGAAATCAAGCTTATACCATCAGTTATGAGTATGTAATGGAGGAAATTGTATTGACATATCCTGTTGGAAATGAAGGACTTATACCAGAATCAACAACTGCAATACAGTGGGATGCAGAACAAGGAAATGAGTCTCCTTTTGAAATCCAGTATTCAAACGATAATGGTATTTCATGGGAATCGATAGCAACTGGAATTTTACCTGAAAAACGCTTTTATAATTGGTCAGTGCCGGCCGAATCTTCGGATCAAGGATTAATAAAAATCATTAAGTTAAATGACAACTCCAGTAGTCAAAATGAGAATACTTTTTCAATCATGGAATTGGTCCAAAATGTAACTGCATTGCCAATATGTGAGGATAATGTTGAGTTGAATTGGGATACTCATGAATTGGCTACAAATTTTGAAGTATTAACACTTATTGGTGAAAAAATGACTTCAATTGGTATGACTAATGAAACAAGTTTTATAGCGCCTTATAACAATAAAAATGGAGAAAAAGCTTGGTATTCAGTTTGTCCTGTCGGGCCTAATGGAGGTAGGAGCTTACCAACGTTTGCAATTGATGTCTTACCAGAAAATGGAGTAATTTGTCCTTGGGCAAATGATTTGAAAATTGAATCAAATATTGATGAAAAAATTATAGGAAGACAACATTGTTCGAATGCATTATCTTCCAGTCAACCAATTTCTGTGGACTTAAAAAACATTGGTAATAACACGATAAATGAGGTCTCTTTTTCCGTTCAAAAAAATGAAGTAACCTTCAATGAGGTGAAAAATATTCAGATTAATTCGGGTGAATCGGAGACGGTTTTATTGGATAATTTATTGGATATTTCCGCACCGGGTACTTATAGTTTAGATATTGAAGCGAATGTTAGTGGAGATACACATCTGTCCAACAATAATATTACAAATAGTATTCGTTATCTCCAATTGCCAAATCCAAAAGTTAATTTTCCAATTGAAGAACCATTCGATTTCATGGAAACAAAAACGTTCATTGAAAATGATTATGGGTTCGATTCTAATCAAAAATGGGATTTTTATTCAGGTTCAAATGGGATGCTAAAATTAGATGCTGAAGCGCAATCACTTTTAATGCATTCATTTGACAATACTTTACCTTCGACGGATCAACCACATGTTATTATGACATTGAATTTGGAGGATTTTAGCCATGTTACTAGTGATGTAGAATTGAGTTTCAAGACGAAATTGTTTAATGTAGAAGAGTTGTTATCCTTAGCATTGTCTAACAATCAAGTTTCGGTGAGAGGTAGTGATACGGATCCATGGGTACTCCTTACGAATGTGGATATCAATGAAGATTGGACAACGATGAGCGAACTTGAAATTCACACGGTATTGGAAAATGCTGGACAAGATTTTAGCGCTAGTACACAAATTAAATTTGATGCAGTTGATGGTGGGTATTATATAGATGAAGTCATTTTAAACCAAGAATTCGTTGGTGATTTACCTTTAGATTTAGTTCAATTTGCTGTTACCAAAAAAGGAGAGAATGCATTGGTGAAATGGCGCACTGAAAACGAAATAAATACTCATTATTTTGAAATTGAAGTTGCAAAAGGAAAAAATGCTTTGTCAAAAAACGAGTTTGTAAGCATTGGTAAAGTTGAGGCGCAAGGAGCCAATACAATCGCAAATAATTATTCTTTTTTAGATGAAGAGTTTGATAAAAAAGGAATGAGATTTTATCGCTTAAAACAAGTGGATAACGATCTCTCAACGACTTATTCTGAGATTAAAGAGTTGACTTTTATCGCTTCACAGTATGAGGTAGTAGTAATGCCGAATCCTTTTGATCAAGAATTACTGCTGGATATTCAAAGCAATGAAGATTTTGATTTGGAGATCATTCTATTTGATAGCAATGGACGGGAAGTTTTTGGAGCAGCGGCAAGAGTTGAAAAAGGAGTCGAACAGAAACATTTTGTGATTGAAAGACCACTTGTTACTGGTATGTACTATTTGGTGCTGAAAAATTCAATGGGAAGTAAAAGTTTTTCTATAGTTAAGAATATTTAGACCTAAAAATATAGAAAGAAAGTCAGCCAAGTCATTAAATTTTTGACTTGGCTTGTCTATTTTCTAACTAAACTGCAATTATACATTATAATTAATCTTAATATGTTATTATTTTTGGGTATAAATGTGAATTATTCTTAATTCATTGATTACCTTTACTAAGGTAATTATGCACTATACGTGATAATTAACCTTCCCAAAATTGATAAGGTCGCTTTTATGTCTGAATTTGTAGGTGGATATTAACTCCTCTATTCTAATCTAGGCACTATTTATCAAAGTATCCCCCTTACTATTGAAGAAGAAAACTTAACGCTTTCAATACTAAATTAGAGCACTTTCAACAATACACGCGTTTAATATTTGTAGACCCCATTTTTTATTAAAACTTATTATTAATTAATTTTAGTTCAAAGGTGTTTGTAGCTTTTGAATTTTTGCAATCCTAATGAGACCATTATCATATATGCACAGAATTTTTTTGTGTGTAACTTTTATTGCCTTTTGGTTAGCACCAACCAAGTTCTATGCTCAGATGAGTGTGGAATGGGATCGTGTTATTGGTGGTACTGGATTGAATGGTGCTCAAACTTGGGATGAAATGAATGATGTTGCCAAGTGTCCCGATGGCAATTATTTGGTAATCGGTGGAATTACTTCTACAGCCAACACTCCATCAGGACCAATATCTGATGTAAATTATAACATATATGGGTCAGGTGATGATTATTGGTTAGCCAAATATGATCCAAACGGGAATAAATTATGGGATCGAAGATATGGAGGCGAAGGCGTTGATAAACCTTATCACATTCTTCCATTGTCTGATGGGAATTATATCTTAGTAGGTGATTCTGAATCTTTGCCAGGCCCTCCTGGGACTAAAACATCACCAAACTATGGAGCTAGAGATTATTGGATCGTCAAAGTTGATCCAGCTGGAACCCAGTTGTGGGATCAATCCTATGGCGGTTCTGGTAGAGATGAATTACATGCAGTAATAGAAACTAGTGATGGAGGTTTATTGTTAGGAGGTTGGAGTAATTCTCCCGCATCAGGAGTGAAATCACAAGGAAGTTTCGGTCAAACAGACTATTGGATTGTAAAAACGGATAATGCTGGAGTAATTCAATGGGAACAGACTTACGGCAATACAGGATTTGAAATACTCGAAGATTTGGTGGAGACATGTGATGGGAGTTACTTATTAGGTGGACAATCAGATTCTCCAATAGGCAATGATGTTACAGATCTTAATGGGGGATCCATCGATTATTGGATCGTAAAATTGAACCCCTCTGGTGGAATAATATGGGATCGCATGATTGGTTCTGGAAATCAAGATCAATTCCGAAGGTTCAAAGAATTACCTGATTGTACCATTATGTTGGCAGGCTGGTCCACGTCAAGTGTTGGCGGGGATAAAACAGAAATTTCTTATGGAGGAAAAGATTATTGGATTGTTAATATTGATCAAGCTGGTAACGTAAATTGGGATAAAACAATAGGAGGAAACAATAATGATGATTTAAGATCAATTACCTGCAACCTGAAAGGAGATTTAGTATTAATCGGAAGTTCTGATTCTGATATTTCTGGCGATAAAACAGAAACAGGAAATGGAAACTCTGATTTTTGGGTTGTAATAGCAGATTCAGATGACGGGACTGTACTGTATGATAAAAGTTTTGGAGGATCCGGTCCGGAAAATCCAAGTGACATAATTCAATGTGATGACTGTAGTTATGCAGCTATTGGGGTAACCTATTCAAATCCTTCAGGCGATGTAACAGGAAACTTCTCAGGTCCTCAGGATGGTTGGTTCCTTAAAATGAATTCTCAATTTACTGCTGCACTCCCACCAACCATTAGTTATTGTGATAACGAAGATTTGGTATTGGATGCTACAGTTCCTGGTTGTTCGAATTGTACCTATACTTGGAGTGATGGATATGTCGGAGCAATTAATACCGTAACACCAGATATGGTGAATCCTGTCGGTTATTATGAAGTAGAAGTATGTGATGCGTTTGGATGTACTTCTTCCGCAAGTACGAATGTCGTTCCTAAAACTAGTTATGTTTTTAACATTCCTTTCGAATCTTGTAATCCTGCCGATACCGGAACCGTAGAAATATTGTTACAAACGTATGATAATTGTGATTCTTTAATTCGGGAAATTACCACATTATTGCCCTCCTACGACATTTACGAATCTTATGAAACTTGTGATCCTGATTCTGTTCAAATTTATGTTGAAAATTTGACAACTATCGATAATTGTGATAGTATTATGCGCAAGGAGTTCTTTTTGTTAGCGTCTGATGACATCATGCTGACGGATGCTTCTTGTAATCCACTTGATACTGGAACATTTATCCAGAATTTATTTAATGTGGATGGTTGTGATAGTACCGTCACTACTGTTGTAAGTCTGTTGCCTTCTTTTGATATTATGCTGACAGATGAATCATGCCTCCCTGCTGATACTGGAGTCTTTATTCAGAATTTGATGACATTCCAAATGTGTGATAGTATTGTTACAACAACTATTACTTTGCTACCTTCAAGTGACACGTTATTAATCGAAGCGAGTTGTAATCCACAAGACACGGTCACGCAATATATCACGGAGACGAATCAATATGGCTGTGATAGTTTTATAACAATCGTCACGAATTTATTACCAGAATCGGACACGTTATTGATCGAAACGAGTTGTAATCCACAAGACACGGTCACGCAATATATCACGGAGACGAATCAATACGGCTGTGATAGTTTCATAACAATCGTAACGAATTTATTACCAGAATCGGATACGTTGTTAATCGAAGCGAGTTGTAATTCACAAGACACGGTCACGCAATACATCACGGAGACGAATCAATACGGCTGTGATAGTTTTATAACAATCGTCACGAATTTATTACCAGAATCGGACACGTTATTAATTGAAGCGAGTTGTAATCCACAGGATACGGTCACGCAATACATCACGGAGACGAATCAATATGGCTGTGATAGTTTCATAACAATCGTAACGAATTTATTACCAGAATCGGACACGTTGTTAATCGAAGCGAGTTGTAATCCACAAGACACGGTCACGCAATATATCACGGAGACGAATCAATATGGCTGTGATAGTTTCATAACAATCGTAACGAATTTATTACCAGAATCGGATAC
>CALFWW010000250.1 GCA_937928575.1 uncultured Saprospiraceae bacterium
AATTGCGGATATCTATGAGAAAATTTTACTGATATCTGCGTTGGAAAGCCCTGTCTGCTTGGCGCAGTCAGGCAGGCTCGCCGTAACTAAGGCTATGTCTGCGTTTTCCGCCTTAATCTCAATAAAATTTTCCTCCATATATTAACCGCACTTATAGAGTACAATTTGTATTAGCTTAATTTACAAAATAAAAAAAGCACCTGAGTCATACAACCCAGGTGCCTTAAATATGAAATGAAACGTCTTTAGTCGATAATAAATTTTTGGTATTCGATAGTATCTGCTGCTTCTACTTTGATGATGTAAGCACCAGAATCAAATCTCTCCAAATTGTAGGCTTTAGTAATATTACCAGCATTAAAATCTAAGATATCACTAGTTATAGTTTGTCCGATGATGTTGACAATGCTTACCTTGATTTGAGGAACGGGTGCCCCATTTAAGGTCAATGTGAAATTACCATTCGAAGGATTTGGATAAACAACCATCTCAGTGAAAATATTGAAATCAGTTGCATTTGTAGCGGTTGCATTGATTTCAACAACTTCAGTGTGCGTGTCCGTTCCACAAGTATTTTCTGACGTCAAAGTAATGGTATAAATACCTGGTTCGCTATATTCATGAGTCGGATTTAGTTGGTTACTTATAGTACCATCACCGAAATCCCAAGTATAGTTTCCGTCTGTAGAATTATTGTTAAAAATTACTTCATCCGTATTCACTAGGGTGTTAAAATTAGCAATTGAAGGCGCTTCAATGTTGACATAAGAGGTTAATAAATCTTCTTCGCCATTTGCATAAACAACTTTCAACTTAACTTCGTATACACCAGGAGTATCATAACTGATGACAGCATGAGGATTGGTAGAAGTGGCAGGTGTTCCGCCTTCGAAGGTCCAAGCTCTCGTTACTTCAGGATCTGTCAATTCATCTGCGAAATTAATAAAAGCAGGTGCACAAATATTGGTAGCACTCGATGCGATATTTGATTTCTTAATGCCTTCCAAAACGATCACATTTATAGTCTGAGAAGTTGTTGAACTTCCACATGCATTTGTTGTTGTCAAGATTACTGTATAAGTGCCACTATTGCGATAGAAGTGAGATGGATTTGGATCTGTACTTATCGTTCCGTCGCCAAAATTCCAAGCGTAACTGGTTGCATTATCAATGTCGCCAATAAAGTTGTAGATATTGATTAAGTTGGAGAATGTAAAATTCGCACTCGGTGCTGTATCAATACTGATATAATTCATCTGCACTGCAATATTAGAACCTGCACTGTTAGTAGCTTCTAATGTGACACTGTATTGACCACTTGATGGGTAGGTAACAATTGGATTTTCCAACGTTGAACTACTTGGTGTTCCACCAGGGAAAGACCAATTCCAAGAAGTAACATTATCAGATGATTGATTGAAGAACTGAATAGATGCTGGTGCACATGCTGAAGTTTGATTCGCATTAAAAGCCGCAACCGGTATAGCAGTCGTACTAATAACAACTGTTTCTGTATAAACATCTGTTCCACAAGGGTTTGTTACTGTTAATGTCACCTCATAATTACCATCTTCAGCATACATGTGAGCTGGGTTGGCAACTGAGCTTGTGTTGTCATCTCCAAAGTCCCATAAATAAGTGGTTGCATCTTGAGAAGCATCTGTAAATTGAACAGTAGAACCTGTAATTGCATTGTTAAAATCAGCAATAGGTGCAGGCTCAATCTCAATAAAAGCAGTTTGAATAGTTTCAATAGAACCCGCACTATTTGATACTAATAAAGTTGCATCAAACGAACCTGTATTATTGTAAGTAACAATAGGATTCTGTAATGAAGAGGTAGCTGGCGTTCCTCCCGGGAAAGACCAAGACCATTGTGTTGCATTTGGTGATGATTGGTCTGTAAATTGAACGACCAAAGGACCGCAACCATTTTGAACATCTGCTGTAAAGTCAGCTGTTGTAGGTGCTGTTACATTTCCAGAGATGATAATAGTCTGTGTGTATACATCAGTACCACACCCATTATCAGCTGTCAGCGTAACGGTATAGGTTCCATCTATTGTGTAGCTAGTTGTTGGATTTGGCATTGTACTTTCATCGCCATTTCCAAAGTCCCAATGATAGCTTCCAGCATTCGTTGAATTATTTGTAAAAACAACATCCGTACCTGAAAGCGTAGAACTAAATCCAGCAGTAGGCGCATCATCAATTACAATGTATGAAGTCTGAGTTGCTGTATTTGAACTGGTTCCATCATCTATCGTCAACAATACATCGTACGTCCCTGCAGTTGCATAACTAACAGTTGGGTTTTGTAAAGTTGAGGTTGCAGGTGTTCCACCAGGGAATGACCAAGACCAACCAGAGACAGTACCTGAGGATAAATCTGTAAAGTTGACTGTCAAAGGAGCACAACCACTAATGGCATCAGAAGTAAAAGATGAACTTAATGGATTGTTTGGATCCCCGAATGTGAATGTTTCTGTCAAAGTTGATTGACCACAAGTACCATTTGCAAATAACGTAACCGTGTAGGTACCATCTTCGAAGGTATGAACTGGATTGTACCCTGGTGTAGTTGTGCTATCCCCAAAATCCCATAGATATCCGATTGCACCTGTACTGTTATTGGTGAAAGTTACTTCATTTCCATCAATCGTATAAGTGAAGTCAGGAACCGGAAGTTCTTCCAATTCAACAAAATCAGTAATGGTTGCAGTATGAGAACCCAATGCATTTGTTACGGTCAACGTTGTCGTATAAGCACCTGCACTCGTGTAAGTAACAGATGGGTTAGGATCGATAGAAGTAGCTGGAGTTCCACCTTCGAAAGTCCATGCAAAAGTTGTAGCATCCGTTGATAAGTTGTTATAATCAATTGTGATCGGTGCGCAACCTGAAGTGGCACTCGCTGTAAAATTCGCAATTGGTTGAGAAGGTAAATTTGGATTTTCTGTCAAGAATATTGGAGTAGAAGTCAATTCAATTCCATTTGGAGCAATAGAACTTGTTACTCCATTTTGAGAATAATCCCATTCGTATCTGTTTAATTGACCGATATTTAAAGGAGCAGGGAATGAGTAAATCGCATTTGCTTCTTCTGATCTATCAATTGTTGTTTCTGCCCAAATACAGTAGATGTAATTTCCAGCTGCATCAAGAAATGCACCTCCAGCAATACCATCAGGTAGTGACATCGCATTGGTTCTCACTGCATCATGTCTGGTTCCATACAAGAAGTCAGAGGATGTTTTGTAACCAATTCCTTCTTCATTAATGATTTGAGTACCTGGTTCATTCCCGACCAATCTTTGATATAATCCCATTTGTTGGAATGCATCAAAAGAGATATTGGAATATTCTGTTTCAGCTAAGTTGTACACGTGCATTTGATGGATATCATTTTGCAGACAAGTAACAACTGCTTTCATCAAGAAATTTCTTTGTGATAATTCACTACCTAAGTTGTCGCCGAATTCTTTTCTCGGTGTATTAATTTCAGTAATGATCCATTCTTTTTCAGGATAAGTTACACCATCATAGCCATGGGAAGCTAATACTGCTTGGTAAGCATTCTTTCTTCTAGTAATTCCGAATGCACCTCTATCAGAGTGCCTTTGATAATTGAAGCCATTGATAGTCGTATCCCAGAAGCGCATGGTACCATCAAAGTGTGGGTAAGAGTGAAAACCCATTACATCGAAATAAGCACCTCCACCGAGTGGAAAGTCTGCAGTTGCAGAACCATTTACTGGATTATCTGTATTTCTTAAAATTGCATCTAAGAATGATTCACTACCGACACCAGCAACGGTTACGTAAGCATCCGGATTCATGTACTTGATGACTTCGTATGAAATTCTCAAAGTTCTGACATAGTGATAAATTGGTGCTCTTAATTCATAATCACACGGATCAGGATCAGAGTCCCACCAGTTTCCTGGAGAACCTTGTGGTTGCCAATTGTTGAAACCTGTAAAATCAAAACCTGGTTCGTTCCAAATTTCATAGAAACGAATATGCTCACCGTAAATATTGATTAGTTTATATAAATAAGCTGCTAAATAGTTGTCATCATTAATAGGTGTTCCATTGGCACCACCATCCCAGATATCGGAATACATGTTGGCAAACATTTCAGATTGTACACCTGAGCAGTAATCGGCAGGATCACGTTCATCCGGGGAAGGGAATCCTACGATACAAACATTTTCTTCTAAGCCTAAGTTTGCATAATGTTGGAAAGTACTTATTTTAATAGAGTCTCCCCAGGTATCCAAAAAGTGTGCTGGAAGGGAAGGACGGATAGATTTGACACCAGCTCCTTGGATACCATTTGCAGGGTTTCCAGCAGCAATATCTGCTAAATCTTCATCAAAATAAGGTGGATTGTAACCTAAATTAGAACCAGGTCTGAAATATCCAGTGTAAGGTATTACTTGATCATTTGCAGTATATCCAATTTCTGTAGAGGTACCAGATAATATATCAATGGTCATTGAAGTATTAGAAGATCCACATTCGTTGGTTACAAATAAATAGATCGTGTAAGTCCCGTTACCATTATAAACGTGATTAGGACTTTGTTCTGTCGAGGTCGTTCCATCTCCTAAATCCCAGAAGTAATTAACTGCATTGGAACTAGAGTTGTTGGTCAAGTTGATGATTGGACCAGCAATATTTACATCGAAGTCTGCTGTTGGAGCAGCTTTTACGCTTACGTAAGAAGTTTGTTGAGCGATGTTATTTCCAGCAGCATCAAAAGCATTCATCGTGATTGCATAAGTACCCGCAGCACCATAGGTAGTAGATGGAGTGGGACCCGTTCCGGTAGCAGGGCTACCACCTGGCATCTCCCAAGTATAACTATCTGCTCCTGATATCACTGAAGTAAAATCTACAGCAAGTGGTTCACAACCGGAAGAGATAGAAGATGTAAATAAAGTTTCTTTCAAGAAAATTGGACGACCTGTCAACTGAATGTTATTGGGGCCTAATGAGGAACTTGTGAAGGCAGATGAATAATCCCATTCTCTTTTTTCAAGATTGGTAATTCCGAAAGAAGCAGGGAAGCTATAGGTAGCACTTGCAACTTCAGATTGATCTTGAGAAGTTTTTGCCCAAATACAGTACACATAATTTCCATCATCATCCAAAAACGCACCACCACGAATATTGGCAGGTAAATTCATCGCAGCTGTTTTAGCTGCATCATATTCTGTCGTGTACAACATGTCGGATGCCGTTTTGTAAGCGATTCCTTCTTCATTTTTTACTTGGTTTCCGACAGGTGTTCCAGTTAATTTTTTGTATAAACCTAGAATGTCAAATTCTCCTTGTGCAGCAGCTTCTTCTTTCAAATCTCCCAAGTTGTACACGTGCATTTGGTGAATTTCATTTTGCATACAAGTCACAACCGCTTTCATGATGAAGTTGATTTGAGCTTCAACTGATCCGATGTAATCTTGGTATTGCTTTCTAGGTAAATTAATTTCAGTAATGATCCATTCTTTTTTTGGATGTGTGATACCATCATATCCATAATTTTCCAAAACACTTTGGTAGTTTGTCTGACGTCTCAAAATTCCTTCAGCACCTCTATCGGAGTGACGGTCATAAACGAAACCATTAATGTTTACGTCGTATTCTCTCATCGTACCATCGAAGTGTGGGTAAGAGTGGAATCCCATCACATCAAAGTAAGCACCACCACCATGTGGGTATTCAGCTGTAACTGCACCACCATTTGGATTATCTGTGTTTCTTAAAATGGCATCTAAGAAAGATTCGTATCCGACACCCGCAACGATTACATAATCATCTGGAGAAATTGTTTTAATTACATCATATGCAATTCTCAACGTTCTAACATATTGTTGAATGGGTGCACGAAAGTGATTGCTACATGGAGATGGATCATTGTCCCACCAGTTATTTGGACCACCCGGTGGTTGCCATCCTTCTACGAAAGAGTGGTCAAAGCCAGGTTCGTTCCAGATTTCCCAGAACTTTACATAAGGTGTATAGCTTGACACAACATTATGTATGTATGCAGCAAATTTGTTATCGTCGTTGTATGGAGTACCATTAGCACCGTTGTCCCAAATAGGTAAGTAAAGACCTTCAAACATTTCTGATTGAAGACCAGGACAATGTTCAGTAGAATCTCTATCAATATCTGCAGGGAAACCAATAATACAGACATTGTCTTCGAGGCCAACGTTATCATAATGTTGGAAAGTAGGTACTCTAAAATCGAGTCCATATTCTTCCAAGAAATACCCTGGTAAAGAAGGTCGAATGGATTTCGCTCCAATACCGTCAAAACCTAATGCTGGATTTCCTGCAGCAAGATTTGCCAAATCCTCATCCTGCCATGGTGGATTGTACCCCATGTTGGAACCAGGTCGGAAATCTCCAGTATATGGATTTACTAAAGAATTTGCATTGTAATTGACTTGAGCATTTGAAAAGGCAATTGCCATGATCGACGCCACAAGCGTAAGTAAAAAATGTTTCATTTCAATTATGTTGTGTAAGTATCAATTAAGCTGATATCAACTTAATTCAAAAAAAATTCATATTTCATATTTAGAGATCGGAGTGCATTGGCAGGAGGTTATGAGGGGCTTAATCCATTAGCAAGTTATAGATTAAATGCAATTGAATCAATATGGCCTCAACTATCTCTTTGGAAAATGTTTCAAAAAAATAAAATTAATTTCTCTAATAAAGGCTTCGATTGGAAGTCACAAACTTGTTGGCGAGATGTGACTGCAAATCGGTTTTAAAACATTTACACTATGACAACGATTTGGGATAAAAAAGGCTGCTCTTATAATTTTTTCTAATGTTTACCTTCCAGTTTTTCAACTGCCTGTACTTCTCCTAGTCTAAACTTGACTGGTATCTTAGAAGATGCTTCAAGCTTTAATTCCAGGTCACAGAAAAAGGGCAACTTATTATGTTCAATGTAGACTTTAGTTGGGACATTTGATTTTTCAGCAAGTAACATATCATTTTTTAGAGATATGTATTTGTTGTTCAAATCTGAGTTTGTTGTTGCTTTTATATTTTGAGATAAAGCCACCAAAGAGTTGAAAGACAAACTGATAAATATTACGAGTTGTTTTACTTTCATCTAAAAACATTGTTGACTGGACTGCTCAAGAAATAAACCTTATAATTCGTCTCAAAATTAAGAAAAATACATGATTTTAGGTAAATAAAAATGGCTGATTAATAGCTTATTTACGCCTTTTGACTGCCCCGATACATTTCAAATTTTTGGAATTTACATTCTAATGGGCCGTTGTTTACAATGTACTTTTCGGAAGGTCTTAATCCGATTTTTTTCAATGCTTCAATATTAGAGGATATAATATAGGCATCATATCCAGCAAATTGTTGTTTCAATTGATCGCCAATTTGACTGTAAAAATACTCGATATCCAATTCTTTTAAACGTTCATCATAAGGTGGATTCATCACGATTATTCCTTTTCCTTCCTTGGATTCAGGTGCTTCCAGCCTTTGAAAAGGTTTTCTTTTGACTTCAATTTCATCAGCGAGGGTTGCTTCTGCCAAGTTGATTAAAGTATATTTCACAGCTCTCAAGTCCTTATCAAAACCATAGATTGGAAATTGTAGTTTGTCAATCATTTTTGCAGCCGCTTCATTTTTGACTTCATTAAAAAGGCGTCGATCGTAGTCTTTCCAATTTTGAAAACCAAAACCTTCTCTGAACTTTTGAGCTGGAATATTTTTGGCAATCATCCCAGCTTCAATCAATAATGTGCCAGACCCACACATTGGATCTATAAAAATTGAATCTCCTTTCCATTTTGTCAACAATATCATTCCGGCAGCTAATACTTCTGTAAGTGGTGCTTCTAATGTTTGTACGCGATATCCGCGTTTGTGTAATGAGTCACCAGAAGTATCTAATGAAATCGTGCAAGTCGTGTTGAAAATCCGCACATTAATGCGAACGGTAGGGTTGAAGGTATTGACATTTGGTCGAATTCCTAATTTATCTCTGAATTGATCCACAATCGCATCCTTGGATTTGAGTGCTACATATTTGGAATGGGTGAAAAATTTGGAAGCAGTTACTCCATCAATCGCGAACGTTTCTTTGACAGTAAAATATTGAGACCAGTCAATTTTATAAATTTCTTTGTATAGCTCGTCTTCATTTTTGATTTGAACCACTTTGATTGGCATCAAAATTCTCATGGCAGTACGTAGCTGATAATTTGCCTGGTACATCAGTTTTTTATCTCCTTCGAAAGCGACGGCTCTTTTTAGGATTTGGATTTTTTGGGCTCCTAATTCTTTTAGTTCTTCTGCTAGTGTCCCTTCTAGCCCGTTGATTGTTTTTGCTACTAGTTCCATGGAGGCAAAGGTATAAATCTGACGCAGAAAAAGTGAAGGCCAGAAGAAGGAGTATTTAAAAAATAGGATGCATAGATGAGGACGTAGGTTGGTCACGCAGATTTCATGGATCAACACAGATGGCTGAAATGTGTTCCCATCTGTGTTAATCCGTGAAATCTGTGTGCTAAAAAATTACGTCTGGATCACCCCAACATTAAATTTCTTGACAGGAGCATTATTCGCAGCACGGATCGATTCAGAAATCACTTTGCGGGTTTCACGAGGATCGATAATAGCATCCACCCACAATCTTGCTGCAGCATAATATGGGGTGGTTTGCTCATCATATCTACTTTTGATCTTATCGTAGAGTTCTTTTTCTTTTTTTGGATCTGGTTCTTCACCTTTATTTTTCAAAGAAGATACTTGAATTTGTGTCAAGACCTTAGCGGCTTGTGCACCGCCCATCACGGCGATTTTAGCGGAAGGCCAAGCGACTATGAAACGAGGATCGTACGCTTTTCCACACATCGCATAATTTCCAGCACCATAGCTATTACCCATAACAACAGAAATTTTAGGTACTGTAGAGTTGGAAACTGCATTGACCATTTTTGCACCATCTTTGATGATGCCTCCATGTTCAGAGCGTTTTCCAACCATAAACCCACTTACGTCATGTAAAAAGACTAACGGGATTTTTTTCTGATTACAATTCAAAATAAAACGAGTGGCTTTGTCCGCAGAATCGGAATAGATAACACCTCCGAATTGCATTTCACCGGTTTTGGTTTTGACCACCTGTCTATTGTTAGCAACGATACCAACAGCCCACCCATCTATACGTGCATACGCGCAGATGATTGTTTTTCCAAACCCTTCCTTGTACTCCGTAAATTCAGAATCATCAACCAACGCTTTTAAAAGTTCTTTGGTGTCGTAAGGTTTGGTTCTTGAGTCTGGAAACGTTTTTATCAAATAATCGGGATCAACTTTTGGTTCGCTTGGTTCCGCTCTACTGAAACCTGCTTTATCGAAACTACCCATTTTGTCAACTAAATCTTTGATGGTATCCAGGCAAGTTTTATCATCCGGCAATTTGTAATCGGTGACACCACTGATTTCTGATTGTGTAGTCGCACCACCTAGTGTTTCTTTATCGACCGTTTCTCCAATGGCAGCTTTCACCAAATATGGGCCAGCTAAAAATATCGAACCTGTTCCTTCTACAATTAAAGATTCGTCAGACATGATCGGTAAGTAAGCACCACCGGCAACACAACTTCCCATGATGGCTGAGATTTGTGGGATGCCTTCACTTGAGATAATTGCGTTGTTTCTAAAAATTCTTCCAAAATGTTCTTTGTCGGGAAATATTTCATCTTGCATTGGTAGGAAAACTCCTGCACTATCGACGAGATATATCAGTGGTAATCTATTTTCCATCGCAATTTCCTGAGCACGTAAATTTTTCTTTCCGGTAATTGGGAACCATGCACCTGCTTTAACGGTCGCATCATTGGCTACAATCATGCATTGGCGACCTCGGACTTCTCCAATTCCTACAACAACGCCACCACCTGGGCATCCACCGTGCTCCTTGTACATTTCAAATCCAGCAAAGGCACCGATTTCAAAAAAGTAACTACCATCATCGATCAGGTAATCGACTCTTTCGCGAGCAGTCATTTTTCCTTTCTTATGTTGTTTGGCAATTTTCTTTTCGCCTCCTCCTAAATAGATTTTATCAAGGAGTCTTTTCAATTTAGAAACGGACAATTTTGCTGCGTCTTTGTTCTTGTTTTTTTCGATGTCTATCGTCGCCATATAGAATAAAGTGTTATATGATTTTATTGAGATAAATGTACGAAAAAGTACGATATATATCCTTAACAAAGGCTAGCTAAGCTTCATTGCTGTACTAACCCTTTTAAAGATATTATATATGGAAACTGATTAACTTTTTTGTACATGATTTTGAAGGCACACGCTTGTCATTCGGAGCGAAGTCGAGGAATAAGCATGATCATGTGCTACTATTTCGACCGTGCATTGAGTGTTGGTTTTTGACGTAGTGGAGAAATCTCTATCTCTAAAGTTATATCTTATTGAGTAATTAATTGTTGAATAAAGCTGCTACGCCCATTCAGGGCTGGACGAGTATCCGTGAATACTTGGGGCGATGCCTCAAGTTAATATGCTTGCCCCACTTTGGGGTCAAAAGGTTACATCAAAAAGGTTTAAAGAAGTAAAAGTACGCGATATAGTCTAAAAAGGGCCAGCTAAGTACATTGCCTTACTAGTCCTTTTTAGGATATTATAAACCAAACCAGATTTTTCTTTAAAATGGAAATTTGTAATAATACTCGCCAGGATATTTTTCGTAGATACCTTCCAATACCACTTGACCAGAGTAACCATCTAATTCTTCGATCAGATCTTCAATTGTAGTTACTTTGTTATCATTGACACGAGTGATGATAAATCCAGGGTCCATGTTGGTTTCTTCGATGACACTATTTCTAAAAATGCTTTTTACTTTAATACCGATGATGCCCAATTTTCTGGTTTCTTCTTTTCTTAAATTGCGCAATTCAAATCCTAGATCTTCGAGTACTCTGGTGTCTCCTTTAAAGTCAGCCACTTTTTTTGCTTGCTTGTCGCTTCTATTTTTTAGGGTAACTTCTGTGGTATATTTTTTACGATCACGCACATATTCGATGCTGATGGTATTGCCGGGACGGAAACGCGCTACTTGCTCTTGTAATTCAGGTACAGAGGCAATTTTCTTTCTATTGATACTGATGATCACATCTCCTTTTTGAAGTCCCGCTTCTCCAGCTGCACTATTCGGATGTGTTTCTTTGATGTAGACACCCGCAGCATTTTCAAGACCTAAATATTTTGCACGTTCATCATTTACATCATCAATCCCAATGCCCAACATACCACGCTGTACTTCTCCAAAATCTTTTAAATCTCTGACTACTTTTTGTGCTAAATTCGCAGGAACTGCAAACGAGTATCCTTCATAACGTCCAGATCTTGTTATGATAGCGGTATTTACACCAACTAATTCTCCATTTGTGTTGACCAATGCGCCACCACTATTTCCAGGGTTGACGGCTGCATCTGTTTGGATGAAAGATTCGATAGAGTATAAGTCTTCTAAGATATTGATGTTTCTTCCTTTGGCACTGACAATTCCGGCGGTGACTGTAGATTCCAAATTAAATGGATTTCCTACTGCCATCACCCATTCACCAACTCGGACAGAATCAGAATTTCCGAAAGTAAGGAATGGTAAATCTTTCTCATTTATTTTCAACAATGCTAAATCCGTTGAAGTATCCGTACCAACAATTCTGGCTTTGAATTTTCTTTTATCATTTAAAGTAACTTCTATTTTTTTGGAATCTTCAATGACGTGGTTGTTGGTTAAAACAAAACCTTCCGGAGAGATGATGATGCCACTACCGGATGATCCACCATAAGAACCTGAGCTCCAAAAATCAGAATCACTACCTTGTGAAGATTTGATGTTGACCACGGCAGGTGTTACTCTTTCGGCAGCACTGATAAAGTCAGTCGGTGCAGAAGAAACAAATTCTCTTTGTGATTTTCCAGAAAACAATTGATCGGTAAAAGTGGTTAGTCTGGCAGGATTATTTTCCATGTAAACAACTTCTCTTGGTCCTTCAAAATATTTGTAAACTGTCACGGCTGTAATTGCACTCAAAACAGAAACCAAAAGAATCAATGGAAAATTTTTCATAAATGTCAATGTTAAAGAGGGTAGTGTGTAAATTACACAGTATCAAGATATAAAACCTATTTGAATATATCAATGGAAAATGCGCATTTAATCTATATGAATCAATTGGTTTTTATCTACTTTTGATATAAACGACTATTGTTCGTTTGTTATTTCAACATTAATTACAATTATGCCAACTGAAGACAAAGCAGATAAAGCAAAATCGGAGGAGCCAGAATACTTAGGAAATATCTGGGGATGGAAATTTTCACTTATCGGATTGGCACTTATTTCATTTTTGATATTAATAGTGGTCATCAGATGGAACAATTTGGAAGTAAAGCCTGACAATTTATTTACACCAGAAAGTCAAAATATGATTATCCCTGCTGCCCCCACCGTATTGCAACCTGCGGATTCGCTATCAACACAAAAATAAATTCAAATGTCCAAAACCACATCGATTCCTTTTTATAAATACCAAGGTACTGGAAATGATTTTGTCATGATTGACAATCGAACGAATAATTATATCACAAGAACTGATACTGATTTGGTGGCATTGATGTGCGATCGAAAATTCGGTATTGGTGCAGATGGTTTAATCCTTTTACAAAATAAAATCGGATATGATTTTGAAATGGTTTACTTCAATGCAGATGGTAATGAAAGCTCCATGTGCGGAAATGGTGGTCGTTGCATAACACATTTTGCACGTGAGTTGGGCATTGAAAGAGATCAATATAAATTCTTAGCGATTGATGGAGATCACGAAGCGACGATAGGTAAAGAAGATTGGGTAGATTTAAAAATGGGTGATGTCAAGGATGTGGAAATTGGGGAAGATTATTTTGTTTTAAATACAGGTTCTCCGCATTATGTAGTTTTCGTAGAGGATATTGATGATATCAAAGTGGATGAAAATGGATCTGCTATCCGCTATTCCAAACGATTTAGAAAAGAAGGCATCAATGTCAATTTTGTTGAAAATTCTCCGATTGGATTGCATGTCGCGACTTATGAACGAGGAGTGGAAGCGGAAACATTGTCTTGTGGTACGGGTGTGGTTGCATCAGCTATTAGTTCTAAAATTAAGGATGGAAAGGGGAGTTATGAGGTTCCGATAAAAACGAAGGGAGGTGATTTGAAGGTTCGATTTGAATTGGATGCTAACCTGTCCGATGGACAGACAGGCAATGTGATTTCGGATGTTTGGTTGGGTGGGGTTGCTACGTTGGTTTTTCGTGGGGTTTTTGGCTAACCTAAAAAGGAATATCGAATATCGAACAGGGAATGTCGAATGTCGAAATGGAGCACGCGAGTCCACTCGCGAATTCACGTCCTCCACTTCGAAATTCGATATTCAGTATTCGATATTCTGCGGTTCATTTTTCAATCCATATCCTCATCAATCTCCATCCTCGCACCAGCCAACTCACTCAAAGCGTGTCGATCTCCTTGCGCTTTTGCCACTGCCATTCCATTCGTGTACACCTTAATAGCAGCATCAACTCCTTCCACCTTCTCCAAAATTTTTCCGAGATGATAATACGTCCCGACATAATCTGAATGGTCTTTTTCGAGTTGTCTATAAAAGCGAATTGCTTCATCCGTATTATTTAAGCCTTCATGCTCCTTAGCGATTGCGAATAAAATGAAAGCATCATTTGGGCTATCTGCTAAAAATGTTTCTAATTGTTTTAATCGATCAGAAGTGTTTATCATTAAACTAAATGTTAATTTTTTCGTTGAATGTATAGAATAAATAAAGTCTTAATTACCTGCAAATATAAATTACTGTAAAGCAATACTTTAAGTGCTTAAAGTTGAATGGTAAGTCAACTCGTTTTTTGCCTTAAAATTCTATATATTTGCAGCGATTTTTCGCAAAATAACAAATGTTTAAATATGAATTTACTTGTTTGTGTAAGTAAAACACCAGAAACCACCGCAAAGATTTCATTCAACGATAATGATACGGCTTTCAATTCAGATGGGGTGCAATATATTATGAACCCTTATGACGAATGGTATGCTTTAGTTCGTGCTGTTGAATTGAAAGAAAAATTAGGTGCTGGTAAAGTTACGATTATTAATGTTGGACCTGCTGCCAATGATACCGTGATCCGTAAAGGATTGGCTATTGGTGCGGATGAAGCAGTGCGAATCAACATGGATCCAATCAGTGCATTGAATACGGGATTCCAAATTGCTGAATATGCAAAGGCCAATAATTTTGATGTCATCTTTACAGGTAAAGAAACGATTGATTATAATGGGGCTGAAGTAGGAGCAATGATTGCGGAATTTATGGATTTGCCTTACATCTCATTTGGAACTAAATTGGAATTGAACGGAAACACGGCGACGATTTCGAGAGATATTGAGGGCGGAGAAGAAGTGTTAGATATTGCAACTCCATTTGTTGTAAGTGCTGCAAAAGGAATGGCAGAACAACGCATTCCCAATATGCGTGGTATCATGATGGCTAAAAGAAAACCTTTAAATGTTGTAGAGCCAGCAGCATTCACCGACAATGTAAAAGTTGTCAATTATACACTACCAGCTGCTAAGTCTTCTGTCAAATTAGTAGATCCTGAAAATATGGATGAACTAGTAAGATTGTTGCACGAAGAAGCGAAAATCATTTAATTCACTATCCAACAAATTCAAAACATATGTCAGTATTAGTATTTGCTGAAAGCCCAGGAGGGAAAATCAAAAAAGCAGTGTTAGAAACTGTAACTTATGCCGCCAAGACCGCTGCTGCATTGGGTACAGATTGTATTGCACTCACCATAGGAAACACCACAGATGCAGGCCAATTAGGAAAGTATGGTGCATCCAAAGTATATAATGTAGCGGGTGTGAGTCACTTCGATAGTCAGATGTTTACATCCATCATCGCAGAGGCAGTTCAGAAAACAGGTGCAGATGTTGTTATACTTACGCACAGTTCATCAGGAAAATCATTGACTGGAAGATTAGCTGCAAGATTAAATGCAGGTTGTGTTTCTGGTGTCAATAGTTTGCCAGATGTAAGTGGTGGTTTCAAAGTAAAGAAAAATGTTTTCTCCGGAAAAGCCATTGCTCAATATGAAATAAATTCTCCAGTGAAAGTTTTATCTGTGATGGGGAACTCAATTCCACCAGAAGAATCAGGTGCCGCAGTTGAAGTGGAAGCAATGGATACAGCTATACCTGCAAGCAGCATCACGGTCAAGGAAGTCAAAACAGTAGATGGTGTTGTGCCATTGCCAGAAGCAGAATTAGTGGTGTCGGCAGGAAGAGGAATGAAAGGACCAGAAAACTGGGGAATCATCGAAGAATTGGCAAATGTTTTGGGAGCAACAACAGCAAGTTCACGTCCAGTAGCGGATATGGGATGGCGTCCTCATCATGAGCATGTCGGTCAAACTGGAGTTGCAATACGTCCAAACCTATACATTGCAATTGGTATCTCCGGAGCGATTCAGCATTTAGCTGGAGTGAATAGTTCAAAAGTAATTGTGGTCATCAATAAAGATCCTGAAGCACCTTTCTTTAAAGCTGCTGATTATGGAGTGCAAGGTGACTTATTCGACGTGGTTCCAAGATTAATTGAGTCATTCAAGAAGTATAAAGCGGCCAATAATTAGGTTCAACTCAACGTATTGCTGTGTTAATTGTGGATAAATTGGTTTTTCCAATTGAGAATTCAGCTTTTTCATAGTATATTGTTTATAAATGATTCGAATTTATAATACTTTCGTGGTCTGAAATTCAATCATTCATTTCATTTGCGAAAATTGCTCTACTAAATGAAAAAAATTGCTTTAAGTATCGTTGCCTTATCACATAGTGTGACTCAATCGCATAACTATGCGGTGGTATTAGGTGAGGAAGAAGGTTCTAGAAGATTACCGATCGTAATTGGTGGTTTTGAAGCACAGGCAATCGCAGTTGCGATGGAGAGAATGACCCCAAATCGACCTTTGACGCATGATCTTTTTAAAAGTACGCTAGAGACTTTTGAAATCGAACTAAAGGAAATTATCATCAACAATTTATTAGACGGTATTTTTTATGCTCGTTTGGTTTGCACCAGAAATGGGGAAGTAGTAGAAATCGATTCCCGTACTTCTGATGCTCTGGCAATGGCAGTTCGTTACAATTGTCCAATCTATACGTACGAATTTATTTTAGATGCCGCAGGAGTTATCTTGGATGAAACAGAAGAGGAATCAGGAGAACCAGTGACGATCAAGAAAGCGCGTGGTGGTAAGAAGAAAGAGAAAAATTCATTGTCTAATAAATCGGAAGAGGAGTTGAATCAGATGTTGGAAGAGGTTTTAGCGGATGAGGATTATGAAGCAGCTGCTAAGATTCGGGATGAGATTGATCGACGTAAGAAGAATTAAATTAATAAATCGTATTGATTTAAAGATATTGAATGGCTGCTCTTTTGGGGTGGCCTTTTTTTTTGACCACTATTGAGGACGTTTTTACCACAGTAGAGGACGTTTTTTACCACAAGCGCACATAGAAACATAGATGGACATAGGATCTTACGGCGTTTTTTTTCGCGCAGAAACCGCAGATACCGCAGCTTGAATAAGTGGGAAAATCGTAAATATGTTGTTTAGTTTTAAGTATAACACACATTCCCACGTCAGTCTATGTGAATCTATGTCTCTTTTATGATCTATGTGTTAATAAATCTTTGTGGTAAAAAAAATCTATGTGGTTAAAAACGCATATTGTCAAGTGTCACCAACAACTTATCCAGCATTGCCCGACTAAAATCCAAGTGCGTAACAAATCGCATCGTCTGCGGACCATAAGCAGCAGCATTGATATTATGCTCCTTTAATTTGGCGATATAAACATCACTTGTCAACGGAGGTTTTACATCAAAAATAATAAGGTTGGTTTGAACAGGACGGACGTTTTCAATGTAGGGGAGTGACTTCAATTTTGCTTCAATAATTCTGGCATGTTCGTGGTCTTCTTTGAGTCGGTCCACATTATTTTCCAAAGCATATAAACCGGCAGCAGCTAAGAAACCTGCTTGTCGCATCCCACCACCCATAACTTTACGGACACGTCTTGCTTTTGCAATAAAATCAGCTGGACCTAACAATAAGGATCCGACTGGTGCACCCAATCCTTTTGATAGACAAATAGATACGGTGTCAAAATGATTTCCAACATCCAAAGTAGATTCACCCGTCTCTGCCAAAGCATTAAAAATACGGGCACCATCCAGATGTAATCTCAATCCTCTCTCTTTACACAAATCAGTGATCGGTTTTATTTCATCCAATCTGTAGTAACTACCACCACCTTTGTTATTGGTGTTTTCTAAAACTACTAATTTTGAAATGGGCAACCAATCATATACTGGCTTAATAGCAGCAGCAACTTGATCGGCAGTAATTTTTCCATGAGGACCATCCAACAAGTTAACTGCGATTCCAGAATTGAAACCATATCCACCGGTTTCATATTGATAAACATGCGAGTATTTGTGGCAAATCATTTCATCCAATCGATCTGTATGGACATTGATAGCAATCTGATTGGTCATAGTCCCAGAAGGACAAAACAAACCAGCTTCTTTTCCAAACATGGCAGCTGCTTTTTCTTGCAATGCATTAATGGAAGGATCTTGCTTGAAAACATCATCACCAACTTGGGCAGACATCATGGCATCCAACATTCCTGGAGTAGGAGTGGTCACCGTATCACTAATAATATTGATCATTGTTAGATTTTGATAAATGAACTATTGTTTCTGGAAATAAAAATGGGTAGGTATACTTTCTTTTGAATGTATCGTCAGAAAATAACTTCCCCAATTTAAAGACTCAATATTAATTTTATTTATTGAAAATGGAGTCATCACCTCATTTTTTTCAAGCACTTTTTTCCCATCTATTGTATAAACAATCAATTGACAATCTTGAACAGATTCCAGATTGTTTTCAATGAATAATTCATTAGTTGCCAACGTTGGATAACTTCTAAAATTACTTCGTTCAACTTCTGTAGTGGAGACGCCACCATTACTTGCATTAAAAGTGGGAGCTAGTTGTATGAAAGGCCCCGTCCCATTTGGAAATCGTGCCAGAGAAACATTGGTCTCCTGATCGCCAAAAGAAATAGAATCTTGAACGACACCAGTCGTATTGGAAAGTGCCAGTCTTTCTCCGGTAATATTTAGTTTGAAATTAGTGTGCAATGCACCTTGATCGGGATCTCCGTCAGTCCAAACAATCAGGTATCCATTTGGGGGAATAAAAATTCCGGAAGGGAATACCCATTTGTATAATAGATTAAAATCATCGCTGAATCCGTATCCAGAGATATCAACAGTGGTATTGGTCCGATTGTGCAACTCAACCCAATCATCTGTTTCTCCAAATTCATCTACAATTCCAGATAAAGAATCATTCGATGCCATAAATTCATTTATAACAATATTTTGACTGAAAATGGGGGTAGAAAAAGCTATAAAAACGAGTAGGAAGAGTGATTTAAGATAATTCATTATATTTAATTTTTAAGTTCAATCTATAAAGTTAATTAAACGACTGAAACAACTTAGATAAATTTTATCTTTGTGGTGCAAAATAGTAGCATTTGATCCGATATTTTTTTTAGAAAAATTAATTATTAATGGCTGAAGAAACCAAGTTTTTTAAGACCGCATTTTCTGTGGATAATGTGATATTTGGATTTGATGATGGAGACTTGAAAGTCTTGCTAATCGAAAGAGGTGAAGATCCATATGTGGGAATGTGGGCATTGCCTGGTGACTTGGTTTACCCGAATGAAGATATTGACTCTTCTGCTACTCGAGTTTTGAAAGAATTGACTGGATTGGAAAATGTTTACTTAGAGCAAGTAAAAGCTTTTGGTGCAGTTGAGCGTCATCCACTAGGGAGAGTGATTACAATCGCTTATTATTCGTTGATAAAGATTAGTTCAAACAAGCTAAAGACGTCATCATTTGCAAAAAAAGCAAAGTGGCATTCTATTAAGCAAGTTGAAACATTGGCCTTTGATCATTCTGAAATTTTGAAAGCAAGTATATTGTTATTAAAAAAGAGTATACGTAATCGTCCGATTGGATTTGAATTACTTCCTCCTAAATTTACGCTCACTCAATTACAACATCTTTACGAAGCTGTTTTGGATGCTGAATTAGACAAACGTAATTTCCGCAAGAAAATATTATCAATGGGATTGCTGGAAGATATTGACGAGATGCAAGAAGGAGTTGCTCATCGACCTGCTAGGCTATATCGATTTGACAAACAGAAATACGAGACTTTGATGGCCGAAGGTTTTGTATTCGAATTATCCGATAGTAAAAAATTGATGGGAACTACGAAGCAGTAGAATTTTACTTGAAATTCGTGTAGAATGTAAAGTGGCTTCTCAATCATTAAACCTTATCTGAGATATCATTATTAATAATGTTTTTAAGTTCTTGATATCTCAGATAATATATCTTTATTTCGGTGAAGCCACTCTACACTTTTCACTATTCACTTTTCACTCTAATAAACCTACAACTCCAAGCCTTCAAAAGTCATCACTTTAATTTCAAGTTTGTTTTCAAAATCACTTTCTTCTCTAAATTCTTTTATCATTTCTTCTAGATCTTCAATTTCGTCTGAGTATTTGAAAATAAATTTATCATAATCTGGATAGATGGTATTGACCTCAAAATCAACTGCATTGGCCTCCATTACCTTGAAGTGACCATATTCTCCAGTGACAAAATCAAAGTCATCTTTCAGGATTTCTATTTCTTCCAAAAATCCAGATGTTGTTGTACTTAGCTCCAATTTGTCAAGTGCGATGTATCCCCAAAATGTATTGTTAGGAACTCTGTTTAATTGGCTATTCTCTATATGAATTCCATCATGTGTATCTAATTTGATTTTTAGTGCGCTCGGTGAAATTTCTATGAAACCTTCATTTTTGATCAGTGACAAGATATTAATCGCAATATCATAATTACCATTGGCCAAACTCGCAAAAGAGACATCGGCAACTGCCGGAGCGTTCCCCTCCAAACAATTTTCAGGATGCTCAATTCCATTTAGATTGACTGCAAGATTGTCTCCCAAAATTGAAACTTCATTTCTGATAACGCTATTTAGACATTCTTGGTCGTGAATGGTCTCTACGATTAAACTAAATGCACTTCCATTGGGACTTAAATGTTCCCATAATTGCACATTAAATTCATCGGAAATTGTCGGCAGAATATCAGGTTGCCTATCAGCGTTGTTGTTCGTACAGCTAAAGGCAAAAAGTAAAATTAGGCCAATAGAAACGTTTATTAACTTGTTCATTTAATTTTTTGTGGTAGTTGTAATTGGGAATTTATTCAAAATAACAACGCAGCACATACGCAAATGCTGCTATGGGTTAACACTGAACGCAAAAATATATAAAAAAGTAATATCTATTTTATTTACTTGAAGCTTTTGTGAGAATTTTAAGGATAAATACAATAAAAAACCTTTCTTTAGAATCTACTTTGAAAATTTAAAATTATGAAGCGTAGATCCTTTTTAAAGAACTCACTAATCACGACTGGTCTGATGGGGGCTGGGTATCCATTATTTGCCAATGGGAAGCCAGAAATGTACAAATTGACGATTTTGCATACCAATGACGTGCATAGCAGAATTGACCCTTTTCCAATGGATGATAAGAAATTCCCTGGAATGGGAGGAGCAGCTAAACGAGCTCAAATAGTGCAGCAAATAAGGAAGGAAGAAAAACAAGTATTATTGTTGGATGCAGGAGATATTTTTCAAGGTACTCCTTACTTTAATTTCTACGGTGGTGAATTGGAATTCAAATTGATGTCTGCCATGAAGTATGATGCTTGTACCATCGGAAACCATGATTTTGATGGTGGGATTGATGGTCTGAAAAAACAATTAACACACGCTGATTTTCAAATGTTGGTATCCAACTATGACTTCAAAGACACGGTGATGAGTGGCAAGACGAAACCTTATCAGGTATTTCAAAAAGGTGGATTAAAAGTTGGAGTCTTAGGTGTCGGTATTGAATTGTTAGGTTTAGTGCCATCCAATATGTATGGAGACACGCAATACTTGGACCCAATTGAAAATGCGAATAAATATGCAAAGATTTTGAAATATGATGAGCAGTGTGATTATGTAATTTGCTTGTCACATCTCGGGTTGAAATACAATGAAGGAAATCCAAAAGTAAGCGATGTTCGGTTGGCTGCATTAAGTGAAAATATCGATCTGATACTCGGTGGACATACGCATACATTTCTGGACGAACCATTGACCCTTAAGAATAGGGTAGGAAAAAATGTTTTGGTGAATCAAGTCGGTTGGGCAGGTATTATCTTGGGTAGATTAGATATTTATTTTGAGAGAAATTTTAAAAATAAATGCGTCAGTTGTAAAAATATTTTAGTAAAGAAGTAGGAAAAATGAAGTAGCTACTCCGTAAAATTTATTTTTTACTAATATGAAAAAAAAGTATGTAGTTTTAATTTTCAATCCACTTAAATAATTCAATAATTTTCCACAAATTTGTAAGCCGGTTGATGAGGTACGAAAGAAGGAATCAAATTCATCTCCGGGTCTAAATACAGCATACTTTTGAGTGCATAGGCACTTCTCTTTTTATTCCCATGTTATAAAAAAAATAATATATAGTTTCAGCCTTGCAGTTGTATTACTATATGTTCAAAAATATTGAATCTGAACAATGACGATAGATCAAAATCATCTAACCGTTTGGGGAAACTGTCTGCAGACTATTCGCAAGAATGTTAATTCCCAAAGTTTTAAAACCTGGTTTGAACCCATCAATCCAGTAAAGTTAGATAGTGGGTCATTGACAATTCAAGTTCCTAATAAATTTTTCTATGAATGGTTGGAAGAGCATTATGTGTCTCTTCTAAAAATGACGATCCAACAAGAATTGGGTGCGGAAGGTAGATTAGAATATCAAATTCTTTTGAATGGCAATACCGAAAAAGTAACCAAAAAAGAAGATGATGAAAGAGGTCCAGGAAGTGTCGATACCAATAATATCAAGAATCCATTTATTATCCCCGGAATCAAAAAAGTCAAAATAAGCCCACAATTAAATCCTAATTATACTTTTGAGAATTTCATTGAAGGGGATTGTAATCGTTTGGCTCGTTCTGCTGGTATGGCAGTAGCTAAAAAACCAGGTGGCACCGCTTTCAACCCGCTCGTAATATATGGTGATGTAGGCTTGGGAAAGACCCACCTAGCACATGCAGTCGGTAATGAAGTATTGAAGAGTGGAACCAACAAGGCAGTACTATATGTGTCATCAGAAAAATTTACAAATCAAATCATTCAGTCAATAAAAAATTACGCAGTCAATGACTTTGTAAATTTTTATCAATTGATTGATGTATTAATTGTCGATGATATCCAGTTTTTAGGAAATAAAGAAAAGACACTTGAAATTTTCTTCCACATCTTTAATCAGCTTCACCAATCTGGGAAGCAATTAATTTTAACTTCGGATAAACCTCCAAAAGACCTACAAGGAATGGAAGATCGATTGATCTCTCGCTTTAAGTGGGGATTAACAGCAGACTTGCAAGCTCCTGATTTTGAAACCAGAATGGCTATTTTGGAGGCCAAAATGAATCAAGAAGGTCTGGACTTGCCAAGTGATGTAACGGAATTCATTTGTTATAATATCAAAAATAACATAAGAGAGTTGGAAGGCGTTTTGGTTTCATTAGTCGCTCAATCTTCTTTGAATCGCCGTGATATCGATTTGGATTTGACCAAAAAAGTAATTCAGAATTTTGTTCGCCAAATTTCAAAAGAAATCACAGTGGATTACATCAAGGAATTGGTGGCGGATAATTTTGATGTGCCAGTAGAGAAGTTGCAAGGAAAAACCAGAAAGCGTTCTATCGTTTTGGCGAGACAATTGAGTATGTATCTTGCTAAGAATTTGACAAATAAATCTTTGAAAGCGATCGGTGAAAAATTTGGAGGTCGTGATCATAGCACGGTTATTTATTCTTGCAAATCAGTACACGATTTGATGGATACGGATATTATTTTTAAAGACAAAGTAGCGGACTTGAAGAAGAAGATCAAGTTGAGCCTTAACGAGAAATAAAACAAATTGTACGCTAGAGAAGATCGCGGTAATTAGAAGTACACGATTTTATATTTCAATTTGTATAAATAGATCATAACAGATTACTATAGATAATGAGAGAGAAAGCTTGCCTTAAGGGGTGAGCTTTTTTTTTGTTCGACTTGGTTTTCAAGCAGGCAAAGCCGGTCTGCATTTTAACCTATCTTAAAATATATTTTGATGAAAAAATCCAATCTTATTTTATGTTATGGTGTTTCCAAATTTTGCGAGATGACACAATGATTCAATGATCGTCAATATTTGAGTGCGGCCATTCACCCATTGAAATTATGATAATAGTAGTGGAGTTTTCGCTTAACTTATGATCTCAATTTGTTATGTGTTTTCCGCACATATGCTTATCTATGCATGAGGAACACACGTACTATGAACAAACGAATCACGAAATCAGATTTTAAAGTCTATCGCAGTTGTAATGCCCATTTTTGGTATCAAAAATTTATGCCTGATAAATTGGTAGCCAAAGAACTTAGTGATTTTGAACAACAATTGGCCGATCAAGGCAAAGTCGTCGAATCCTATTTTTATAAATTATTTCCACACAGTGTCTCAGTAGAATCAAGATTGGATCAGGCAGTTGAAGATACCCAACAACTCTTTGACGTTGGTGAACAATCGATTCAACAAGCTGCATTTTTTGCAGAGGGATTATTTGCACAATGTGATTTGGTAACCTTAAATGGAAATTATATCGATCTCTATGAAATCAAATCGAGTTCCAAAGCTCAAGCATTGACAGGTGAGCAAAATAGCTACTTGACAACAAGAAAAGATCATGTATGGGATGCACTTTTTCAAACAGAAGTCATTAAAAGAAGTGGGTATTCAATCCGTAAAGTATTTTTGGTAGAATTGAACAAGGAATATGAAAAGTCAGGTAATTTAGAAATGCGTGATTTATTTGTTATTTCTGATATCACTGATGAGCTTGAGCCACTTCGCGGACAACTACAACAAGAAATTAATTTTGCCAATGAACAATTAACTGTAAAAAAACCACCAACTACTTGTGACTGTGTTTACAAGTCCAGAAACCGTCAATGCGATGCCTTTCCGATCATGCATCCGGAAATGTTAGGGTACACGGTACATGAATTAGCGCGAATAGGATCGAGTCCCAAACGGCTGGAAGCAATGGTAGATGAAGGACATATCGAAATAAAAGACGTGCCTTTGAATTTGGAATTGTTAGATGCACATCGAGATCAAATTGCTTCATTTCAAAGCGATGAAGTAATTATTCGTGCAGAAAAATTATCCATCTTTTTGGATCGGCTGACCTATCCGATTTACTTCTTGGATTATGAAACGTATGCCCCTGGAATTCCCGTTTTTGATGGAACACGTCCTTATCAACAAGTGCCATTTCAATATTCTTTGCATATTCAACAATCACCAAATTCAAGATTAGAACACAAAGAATATTTGCATACAGAAAACAGCAATCCAATTGTTCCATTATGTCAAGCATTGCAAAAAGACATTGGCAATATTGGTTCTGTGATTGTTTGGAACAAAGGTTTTGAGGGAATGTGTAATCGAAGAATGGGACAGAGCGCTCCCGAATTTAATGACTTTCTGATGAATGTCAACGACCGCTTTTTCGATTTGATGGAAGTATTTTCAAAGCGATTGTACGTGCACAAAGCATTTAAAGGAAGCAGTAGTATTAAAAAAGTATTACCTGTTTTGGTTCCTGAATTGTCTTATCAACAACTGGATATAAAAGATGGAGGGGCAGCGACTACAACTTGGGGTAAATTAATTTTCGCCATGCAAAATGAAGAAGAAATTCAAGAAACGGTGCATGCGTTGTTAGAATATTGCAAAATGGACACCTTGGCGATGGTTAAAATTTTGGAGAAGGTGATGCAGGTACCTGGTGTGTTGTCGTTGGAAGAGCGATTGAGAGGGTAATGTTATGTAAATAAGGTTTTAATGTTCGACCTCTCTGAGGTCGGGAAAATAAATTTCATATATTTTCTAACATAGTTTGGTCTCTCCGAGGTCTTTTTGCGCGCGAGACCTCAGAGAGGTAGGGTGTACAATCTGCCCTAAAAGAGTAGCGACCATTTTAATGATAAAAAATGAAAATGTTCCCAATAAAATGTGATCTTAGGATTTCCAAAAACTAAATACATTTTATGAGAACATCGCCTAAAACTACGGTAATTCCGTCAGAAAAAATAGTTGCAGACTTAAGAAAAAAATTGAAGAGAGAAAAAGAAAAAAATAAACGTCAAAATGCTAGCAAGAAAAGATTAAAGGAGAAAAATACAGATTTAAAAAAGCAGTTTAAATTAACACGGATCAAAAACTATACTTATCCTTTAGAGATCATTCGCTTAGCAGTAATAATGAATATGCAATTAGATATAAGCTTAAGAGGAGTAAGTAAAACCTTGAGTCAAGTAGGAGAATTGTTAGGCTATCCGATTAAAAAGATCAGCCATATGACTATTAGGAATTGGAGTCTAAAGTTGGGACAATTTTTTTTAGAATCGACCTTAAATGGTGGTAAATATGTTTTAATAGCAGATGAAAGTATAGAGATAGGAAGGGAACGCTTGTTGTTACTTTTATTGGTTCCCATTGAAAAATATAGTCCAATCGTTCCGTTGGAAATGCGAGACGTAAAGGTATTAGATCTAGGAGTTCAGGAGTCTTGGAAAGCTACAGAAATTGTTGCTAAAATAAAGGAAAAAACAGAGCAGTACGGGGTAGAAATATCTTATGGAATATCAGATAAATGTAAGACTTTAAGACGAGCAATGAAAGACATGAACATAAGTTGGATAGGCGATTGTACACATGAAATGTCGAATATTAGTAAATCTTTGTTCAAAAAAGATAAGGAAACAACGGATTATTTGATAGAAATGAATAAGGTAAGAAGGAAGTGGATATTGTCAAAACACAGGTTATTGGTTCCACCAGAAATAAGAACAAAAGATAGATTCCAAACGATGTTCGTCGTCCATAAATGGGCAGCCAATATTTTGGCTGACTGGGAAGGTCTGACAAATGAAGAAAAAACAGAATTGCAATTTGTAAAACAAGATTCGAAGGTAGTAGAACCTATGAAGCAATGTTATGAAGTAATAACAAAATTTAGTGAAATATTTAAAACGAAAGGGATACAACAAACGAGTTTAGAATTATGGAAAGATGAAGTAAGGACATTTAAAAAAGAAGTAAAATTAACGGATAAAGCAAAACAGTTTATATCCAAAATGAATGATTACTTAAAAATTCAAATGGAAACCTTGCCCAACGTAAAACAGATATTGTGTTGCTCTGATGTTATCGAAAGTATGTTTGGAAAATATAAAAATAAGAGAATGAAAATCATAACAGATGATGTCTTGAAAATTACAGCATTTACAAAAAACATAACATTGGAAGATGTTGAAAAAGCAATGTTAAGTATCAATACAGCAGCAGTCCAGGCATGGAAGAGTAAAAACACGACTCTATCAAAATTTGTGCTACTAAATTTAAAAAAGAAACGTTTAAAAATGGTCGCATGATTTACCCAGCAGATTGTACACCCTACCT
>CALFWW010000251.1 GCA_937928575.1 uncultured Saprospiraceae bacterium
GAAAGTAAATTACCAATTGCTGGAAATTATGTTGTTAGTATTTACAACCAATTAGGTCAAATAATTTCAAGTGAAAACATCGCAATTCAACAAAATGAAATTTTTCAGTTAGATGTAGCTTCATTCGCTTCTGGTGTTTACAGCATCCTTTTGGAAAATGAAGAAACGAAAGTGACTAAAAGATTTTTGAAAAATTAGAACTTTTTTTCTAATAAAAAAAGCCTTTTGTGTTTCATCACACAAAGGGCTTTTTTATTTGCAAACACATTGTTGAAATTTCACGTTCTCCTTGAGGGCAAAGCATAAATAATACAGATTGTATTATATAATAGCGGATATAAATATGGAGGAAAAATTTTCAAAGGTCAAGGCGGAAAACGCAAGTATCCCCTTTGGGTTATCGAGCCTGCCTGGATGCGCCAAGCAGACAGGGCTTTCCAACGAAGAGATTTGGAAATTTTTCACATAGAAAGCCGCTATTTTATAGTTCAATCTGTATAAGGTTTTAAATGTGCGACCTCTCCGAGGTCGGCAAGTAAATTTCATTTACTTTCTAACATAGTATGACCTCTCCGAGCCTCTGAGAGGTCAAACTATGTTAGAAAATAATATAACAAGTGAAAATCGACCCCAGAGTGGGTCGTACTATTTAAAATATCTTGTTTCCATGACATTCCCAGCGAGGGCACTCACTTTGGACAAATAGGACAAAAAACTCGCATTTAAATCACTAGTAATCTAAATATCTTATCTCATAATTTCCCCTCCTTTTTCCTTAATTTTACAATACTAAAACATAAAAGAAAATTCCTTCCATGCGGTATTCCAAAGCAGAACAAAGAGACATTACCAAACTCACAAAATCACATTTAAAAGAAGCTTCATCAACTGCATTTGCAGCAGAAACCATTCAAGAATTAAGAACAATACTGGTTTTCCACGAATGGAGATATTATGTTTTGAATGACCCTTTGATTAGCGATTTTGAATACGACACGCTATACAAAAAACTGGAAAAAATAGAAGCAGAAAATCCTAAGTTAATTACGCCAGAATCACCAACACAAAGGGTATCAAATGATCTAACCAGTTCTTTCAATAATGTACCGCACTTGATTCCAATGTTGTCTTTAGCCAATTCTTATAATGCTGAAGATCTCCATGAATTTGACACCCAAATCAAAAAATTAATCAATCAAAAAGAGGAAGGTGATATCGAATATTGTGTTGAACCCAAATTTGACGGAGGAAGTATCGCATTGATCTACACCGATGATAAACTAGAACGAGCAGCAACCCGTGGAAATGGAACCAATGGCGAAGAAGTAACAAACAATGCCCGTGTTATCAAATCAATACCTTTAAGTGCTAATTTTTCTAAAAAAGGATTAAAGACGGTAGAACTCCGTGGAGAAGTTTTGATTCGTAAGGACAATTTTGACAAGATGAATCAACAACGAGCAAAAGACGGGCAGGATGTTTTCGCCAATCCGAGAAACACAGCAGCTGGCGGTATGCGAATGAAAGATCCAAAGGAAGTCGCGGGTCGAGGATTGGAAGCTTTTATTTATCAAGTTGGTTATGCAATTGACGACAAAGGGAAGGACCAGTTGGAAAAAATGGATACGCAATTTGGTTCGATCAATTATTTGAGTGAGTTAGGATTTAAAGTACCGACTGTCGAAAAAAAATTGTGCAAGAATATTGGTGAAGTCATAAAATTTGTAGAATCCTGGAGTGCAAAAAGAGAAAAATATCCGTACGAGATTGATGGGATGGTTGTCAAAGTAAATGACTTCAATTTGCAAAAAAAATGTGGCGCCACCAATCATCATCCACGTTGGGCAATTGCCTATAAATTCAAAGCAAAACAAGCTACTGCGAAATTATTATCTGTAGAATATCAGGTAGGAAAAATTGGAGCAGTCACTCCGGTCGCGAAAATAGAACCGACCCAATTGGCAGGTGTCACCATCTCTTCCATCTCCATGCACAATGAAGATTTTATCACTGGAAAAGATATTCGTTTAGGAGACTCCGTATTGATTGAAAGAGCTGGTGATGTGATTCCATATATTGTTAAATCATTGCCAGATTTACGAGATGGTTCTGAGCAAAAAATTGTATTTCCAACCAACTGCCCATCTTGTCAAACAATATTAACACGTCAAGAAAAAGAAGCCGTATGGAGATGCGAAAATCCAACTTGCGAAGCTCAAGTTTTACAAAAGATGATTCACCACGTTTCCAAAGATGCAATGGATATTGATGGTTTTGGTAAGTCTTATGTTGAGCGTTTCTTCGAATTGGGTTGGTTGCAAAACAATGCAGACATCTACAAACTCAACTACGAAGCCATTTCACAATTAGAAGGATTTGGAGAAAGGTCTGCGAGTAAATTGAAAAAAGCCATCGAGAAAGCGAAGAAAAATCCGATTCACCGGGTACTGTATAGTCTGAGTATTCATCATTTTGGAAGAAAGGCTTCTAAATTAATTGCGCAGGAAATTAAACATATCTTAGAGTTGAAAGATTGGACAGAAGATAATTTTACTGAAATAAAAGACATCGGTCCTGTTGTAACTCAAAATGTAATCACTTATTTTCAGAATCCGAAAAACATCGAGATTTTGGAGGAAATGGAAGCACTTGGTGTTAATTTCAACCAAACAGATGAAGATCGCCCACTGGAAATCAATGAAGACGCTATATTCTTCGGAAAGACGATTTTATTTACTGGTACGTTGCAGAAAATGGGTCGAAAAGAAGCACAACAACTCGCTGCCAATGCTGGTGCAAAAAATATCAGTGCTGTTAGCTCGAATTTGAATATCTTAGTTGCTGGAGAAAAAGCGGGTTCCAAATTAAAAAAAGCAACCGCTCTAGGAACCGTACAAATTTTAACAGAGGATGAATTCCTCAAATTAATTGAATCATGATCAAGAATAATTTAACACTCTTTATACTATCAATTGTTGCGGTTTGCCTGTTCACACAATGTGATGCATCCAAAAAAACATCAAGCACTTCTGGAAAAATGGGCGACAAAAAAAATGTTGTCCTAACCACTATATTGACCGATGGAAAAAATGTAGACTTACTAGGTTTATATACTTTCGATGGAATCGGATTTGAGGAAGTACAAAAAATTCCAGCACTTGGAAAAGATACTTTTCATTTTACCATCCCTAAATCTGAACCTACTTTCTATTATGTTGGATTGAAAAACAAACAAAAAAAACCGATTCTCCTTGGTCAAGAATCCAATCCAATTTTGCATGCAAATGTCAACAACATGTATAAAGGAACGGTCACCAATTCGCCAATCAACAAAGACTATAACACGATGATGGCGGAAGTGCGGAATCTCCAAAACGAGATGAATACACTGTATAGAGATTACAGCAAGAATCAAGCGAATAAGGAGAAAGCAACTGAGATTGTTGGAAAGATGAAAAAGGTGGATGATCAAAAAATGAAGTTGCTAAATGGATATAGAAAATCCAATCCGTTTTTAGGAAACGTAGCTTCATTGTTTACCTTTTTAAGTTTTCACAATCATCCGCTTGGATATGATAATGAGTTGAATCATTTCACTGATAAATATTTCAATGAGGTGAATTTTGCAGACAAATCCTTTAATCGCATTCCTGCAATTTTCGAAGGGTTTAAAACTTATGCGAGTACTTTAACTAAAGTAAGAATTGCTGATAAAAAAGTGATTGAACATTTGGAAGATAAGTTGGCAAAATGGGAAAAAGGTAGCAATGCACATCGTTATGCAATGGGTGGAAGTATCGTTGCTTTACAATCAGCTAAACATGCCGCCTTCCCATATTTTGTTGAAAAATATTTGGCTGAATTTGGTACGGATAGTGAGTCTTCAAAGATGCTTCAATCTCAAATGACCAGTGAAATGAAATTGGTCAAAGGAGCACTGGCGCCAGACTTCGTTCAAAATGATCCTGATGGAAAACCGATTAATCTTAGTGATTTCAAAGGTAAATATGTGTTGGTTGATTTTTGGGCTAGTTGGTGTGGACCTTGCCGCCGTGAAAATCCTCATGTCGTCAAGTTATACAATAAATATCACGATAAGGGTTTTGAAGTTTTAGGAGTAAGTTTGGACAAGAGGAAAGAGCCTTGGTTAAAAGCAATTGAAAAAGATAAGTTGCCATGGAGTCATGTCAGTGATTTAAAAGGATGGGGAAATGAAGTAGCAGCAATGTATGGGGTCAAGTCAATTCCGCATACCGTATTACTTGATAAAGAAGGAAGAATCATTGCCAGAAATTTACGAAGCAATACTTTGGACATAGAACTTAAAAAGATTTTTGGGAAATAAGCCGCCTACTATAGTACACTTTATATGAAGACCCAAATACCGTTTTTTCTTTTACTTCTTTTTCTCTTTGCTTGCAACAATGTTCCTACAGAAAGTGAAGCCACTCATGAAGCAGATGCTTCTGCTATTTCTGATGTGGTCGAGGAAATCGTAGAACCCATTGAAGCACCAAAATTACCTGATTACGATACGACGGTTTGGACGGATATTTTATTTCTGGATACGACGATTCAGGTAGATATGAAATATGCAAGTACCGATAATTTTGTCCAAGAAAAAATGTACAACTGCAGTCGTTGTTTTCTTCGCCCCGAAGTTGCACAAGCAGTTTTGAAAGCACATCATCAATTACTCAAAAAGGGATACGGTTTGAAAATGCTGGATTGTTACCGTCCTCGTCCTATTCAACAAAAATTATGGGATAAAGTCCCGAATGCAAGTTACGTCACTCCTCCATCCAAAGGCTCCATGCACAATCGCGGTTCTGCAGTAGACTTAACATTAGTTGATGCCAATGGTAAAGAGCTAGACATGGGAACTGGTTTTGATTATTTCGGAAAAGAAGCACATCAAGATTATATGGAGCATCCACAAGAGATTTTAGACAATCGTGAATTATTAAGAGAAACCATGCGTGGTGTTGGGCTCTACCCGATCCGTACGGAGTGGTGGCATTATTACTTTTCAAAAGGTGCTCCTAAGAATTATGAGTTGTCGGATATGATTTGGAAGTGTGAGCATTAGTGGAGACCGCAAAATCGCTGCGCTCTTTTGCTTTAAGACCGCTTCGCTTTAAGATCGTACCGCGCTGCGCTGGTACTTTTCAGACCGCTTTGCTTTAAGACTGATTCTAGTGGGGTTGCTAATTTCTCTTTTTATTTGAACTGGCTCTTTTTAGACCGCAAATATCGCTGCGCTCTTTTGCTTTAAGACCGCTTCGCTTTTAGATCGTGCCGCGCTACGCTGGCACTTTTAGACCGCTTTGCTTTAAGACTGATTCTGGTGGACTTTGATCTTGGCTTTTTGATTTGAACGAGCCCTTTCGGTAAGTTCAAATAATAAGAGGTAGTTGAAATTTCACGAGAAGCAGTCTAAAAACGCTAGCGGTCTTAAAGCCGAAGGCGGTCTTATAGCTGAAAGCGGTCTTAAAGCTGAAAGCGGTCTTAAAGCGAAGCGGTCCGGCAAATTGCCATGCAACAAACCACCAAATTCATTCGTTTCATATATATAAAATTTCGTAATTTGCACTTCTTAAACCCATCTTGACCAAGTGCAAAAATTATTGCAACTTACACACGATTAGAAACAAAAAAAATGGAAGATACTTTAGTAAAAAACGATGTTCAGGCGGTTGACGCATTGGCTCAATCTTATAAGGACTTATCTAGCGAGATCGGAAAAGTGATCGTAGGTCAACAAGATGTTGTACAAGCCGTAATTATCTCTTTATTCAGTAATGGACATAGTTTATTGGTAGGGGTGCCAGGATTGGCGAAAACTTTATTAGTAAGTACGATTGCGGATGTATTGGATTTGGATTTTAAGAGAATTCAATTTACACCGGATTTGATGCCATCTGATATCACTGGTTCTGAAATATTGGGAGAAAATCGTCAGTTCAAATTTAATGAAGGACCATTATTTTCCAACATTGTATTAGCGGATGAGATTAACCGTACTCCACCAAAGACACAAGCGGCACTTTTGGAAGCGATGCAAGAACGTTCGGTAACCGTTGGTGGTACCCGTCATTTGTTACCTTCACCATTCTTTGTATTGGCAACTCAAAATCCAATTGAACAAGAAGGAACGTATCCATTACCAGAAGCACAGCTGGATCGTTTTATGTTCAACATATTTTTGGATTACCCAAGTTATGAGGAAGAAGTGGCGATTGTAAATGCAACAACGCAAGAAAACAACTACGACTTGAAAAATATTGTAACTGGTGAGCAGATTGTTGGATTTCATAAATTAATTAGAAAGATTCCGATTGCACCAAATGTACTGGAGTATTGTGTGAACATGTCTACACGTACACGTCCAAACACGACTCGTGCAACAGAAGCAGTCAACAAATATATTTCATGGGGAGCAGGACCTCGTGCATCTCAGTATCTAGTATTGGGGGCCAAATGTCATGCGGCGATCAATGGAAAATATTCACCAGATATAGAAGATGTGCAAGCAATTGCTAAGTATGTTTTACGTCACCGTATTGTACGTAACTACAAAGCAGAAGCTGAAGGCATCACTGAAGAGAACATCATTGAGGGACTATTTTAAAGGGAGTTCCAAAAAATCATAATTAGCCTGATGAAGAAATTTGTCAGGCTTTTTTATTACTAGATGGATTTTTGTCACGCCTAAATTGCAGAAGTGACAGAAAAGTTATCCTTAAAATTTTGCTGCATTTGCGTGACAATAAGTTCTTATCGCTTAACTACTTTTTCTACATGAATTTGACCTTCTACATCTTCAAATCGTATAAAATAAAGTCCGCTTGGAGCAAAGGAAAGGTCAACGCTTATGCTATTTTGAGAGCGGGGCACTAGTTGTTTTATTGCAACTCCATTTACATCGAATAAAGTAATCGTACCATCAAAGTGTTCTTTTTGAATTGTAATATTTAATATTGAAGCAAATGGGTTTTCAACAACAACTTGTAATTGATTTGTTGTATTTTCTACATCTACCATCAATGAACAGTCTATCGTCTCACTGAAAGAAGAAATAAATACATCATAAGCCAGTTCACCAATATAGTTAGACGAGTATTGTATTTCGTCATTTTGATCCCAATAAGAATATCCTCTTATTCTCCCATTGACAATCCCGTCTAAAACATTTAAGTCCGTGGTGTGTGCATACCAGTTGGGTCTTCGGTAATCACCAATCACATCCCAAGTGTTTTCAATTTCAACTATTTTAGGTAAGATCAGAATTTTCACATCTCCCACTTGTCCAAGATCACTTGCAGTCATTGACCAAGGTCCATTGCAATCAAAGTCGGTTCCATCCCAAATTCTAATCACTTCATTAGATTCATCTCCTCGTAATACATCCATCACTTGTAAATCTATTCCATCTTCATCTATTGAAATGATAGTGCCTGAAACAATTAAGTCCTGAGATAATAATCCAACATTGAAACAAAATGGTTCACTAACAAAAGTACAAGCCAACAAGCTGTGAGCAAAAAACATTCCCAATAACAAAAAGTGAATTCGCATTTTCATAATTGATATTTTTTATGAATAGATATACTTAAGGTATGCTTTTAAAAGCAAAATTGGTGATAACTGGTTTAAAAAGACAGGTTTTGCATAGTAATTTGCACTCATATATTGAAGGAATTGAATCGTGTTTTAAACATGCTTTTTCATTTTCTGCCAATTATCATTTAACTCTAAACGCTAATCATTATATTTGATTTAACTAAATATTTACTAACGATTAAAACCGACGATTATGGGTATTCTAAAAAAGGTACTTCTATTTTTATTGTTCATTGCTATTATCATTGGAATTGGAAGTTTCTTCCTTCCAAACAAAGTACATGTCGAAAGAAGTCTAACAATCAATGCACCTGTCAATAATGTATACACTCAAGTGAACAATTTTAAAAATTGGGAAAAATGGAGTCCTTGGAAAAAAGCAGATCCAGGAATGAAATTAACTTATTCTTCCGACAATCCTGCTGGAAAAGGAGCCTCCTATTCTTGGGTGGGTACCAATAGTTCAACAGGAGAAGGATCTATGAAAATTTTAGATGCCATTCCAAATAAAGAAATTAAGACGCAATTAGATTTTAAAGGAATGGGTACCTCTTATGGAAAATGGAACTTTGAACCAACTGGAAATAGCACCAAAGTTACTTGGGGATTTGACACAGAATTTTCAGGTATTTGGAAATGGATGGGATTGATGATGGATGGTCAATTAGGTGGTCAATTTGAAGATGGATTAGCCGAGATAAAGAAAATTGCTGAAAGCATGCCTGCGGTACCAGCGCCAGTAGCAGAACCAATTGCTGCTCCAGCATCTGCAAATTAAATTTAGAATTTTATATTTTTTTGAAAAACGTCTCAGCACCAATTATAGGTATTGAGACGTTTTTTTATTTTCATTGAAATAATAATTCTTTTAGTGATTTGAAATTGAGACGATACACGCCAAAAGTGATTAACAATTGCATCTTAATTGTAGTAAGCTTTATTAATTTTACATAAAACTGAATCGTATGAAAACTATCGCTATCCATAAAGTCCTTTCTCTTGTGATTTTAATTTTCTTGATGTCTGGATGTGGTTCTGAAGTTGCCTCTTCATATAAGGTAAAACCGATTGCAATGGGTAAGACGAATCAGTTGGTCATTGTAGCAGATCAGGATATTTGGGATGGACCCGTCGGTGATTCGATACGACATTATTATTCAACTGCATATCCGATACTTCCTCAACCTGAACCTATTTTTGATTTGAAACATTTTACGTTGAAGGATTTGGACAAAGAACCATTGAGAAAAGAACTCAGGACTTATATGGTAGTCGCAGATTTGGAAGCAAAGGACTCTCCTACTTTAAAAATGTTGATCAATGACCTTGGTAAAGAGAAGACTTCAAACGAAAAACAATCCGTAGTCATCGGTAAAGATAAGTGGGCTGCTGGACAGAAATTCTTTTACTTATTTGGCAATGGAGAAAATCAACTAATTACTAACATTACAAACGCATTTCCAACAATTTCTAAAAAAATAAATGAATTCGATTTGGAACAGGTGGATGCCAATGCTTATCTAGGACAAGATAATCCAATCATTCAAAATGCCATCAAGAGGTCATTTGGATTTGATATAAAAATTCCTTCGAATTATACCATCGCCATTGACACTACAGATTTAATGTGGATTCGACAAGACGATCGGGTTTCTGTCAACAATATTTTGATTCAGCGAATTCCATATACAGCTAAAGCCCAAATCAGTAAGGAAGGAATCAAGCAAATCCGAAATGCATTTGGAAAAATGTTTGTGAGCACTAGTGCAGCGGGTCACACCTACATGCGTATCAATGATGTTGACTTACCAATGTACACCAGACAAGTAAGTGTCGATAAAAAATATGCTTTAGAAGCAAGAGGAATTTGGGAAATTGTCAATGATTTTATGGGTGGCTCTTTCATCAGCTATCTCATATTGGATGAAACTAAAAATGAATTAATTTATTTAGATGGCTTCATTCATGCGCCTGGTAAGAAAAAAAGAGACTATATTCAACGATTAGAACATATCTTACAATCGACCACTTTCTAACAATATGCCGGAAAGGCTAAAACATACGGAGAAAACATTCAACTTCCTTACTGATGAGGAGTTGTTTGACCAATTCCATTCAAAAAATAATCATAAAGCATTTGAGTTGTTATATGAGCGTTATGCCCATCTGATGTATGGCGTGTGCATGAAATATTTGCAGGACAAGGATGAAAGTAAAGATGCCATGATGTCGGTAATGGAGCAGTTAATTGCCAATCCATCTAGTGAAAAAATAAAGTCATTCACCTCTTTTATTTACAAATTGACCAGCAATAAATGTCTGGATATCCTCAAAAAGAAGAGAAATCAGGCCGAAATGATGAAAAATTGGTCTTTTAACGAAAAATATTTTCCTGATTTTATGGAATCCGAACATCTCAATCGTCTTAATAGGGAACGAGTTGGTCAAGCCATCCAGCAATTGAAACCAGAACAAGCAGCTTGTATACGATTATTTTACCTAAGGAATTTCACGTATCAAGAAATAGTAGCAGAAACAGGTTTTAGTGCCAAGCAAGTAAAAAGTCATTTGCAAAACGGAAAGCGGAAGCTCACTCAATTAATTTCAAAATTTTAAATCATGGAAAATCTATTTGAATCTTCGAATTGTTTGACGAAAACTCAAATTAAAAAGTACCTGCAAAAGCAAATGAAGAAAGAGCATCAATTGGTAGTTGAGCGCCATTTGGTGGATTGCCCGCTTTGTTCGGACGCGATAGATGGATACACCAACCATTACAACTTTGAGTCAGATACTACATTCGAAAATCTGGAAAATTTTCTAAAAGAAAAAGAGACAATGACAAAGAGCAAAACAGTAAACTTACAACCACAAAGAAGTATTCGGTTTAACAGAATGGCTGCCGCAATTCTCATGTTTTTAATTCCAATATCTGGTTTCCTTTATTGGAATTCACAATCGATGGATCGAATCTTTGAGGATCATTTTGAACCTGCTTCAAATATGGGTGGAATTGTAAGAGGAGAATTTAATAGTGTACAAGTAGCAACATTGACTTCAGCACAAAATTTTTACAATGAAAAGGATTTTGAATCCAGTGCTAGATTATACAGCGAGTTTTTAGAAGAATTTCCAGAAAATACCAATGCTACTTTTTATGCCGGTGTCTCCAATTTGGAAATTGGAAATACGGAAAAGGCCGTTGATTTACTCACCACAGCTAGGATGAATAGCACTACCCATTACGAAGATGCCACCTGGTATTTGGTCCTTGCCAATTTGAAACTAGAAAATTTTGAAGAAGCAAAAATTCTAAGTACGGAAGTGAAAAGTAGTCGATTTAAAAAAAAGCTAGAGGTGCTTCTTAAAGAATTGAAATAATAGAATCTCACGAAAAGTCCTGAACATCACCGTTCACAAAAATAACGGTCAATGAAAAAAGACGGTCTCGATTTGCATCGAGACCGTCACCTTTCGATTAATTAGAATCACCTAATTATAAAATACAATACTAGTATTTTTAATCTAATGAGAAACGGATAGTCACACCCGCTTGTGTATTCGTAATTGGAAATGAAGCAGACGTTTTTGGTACCGTCTTCGAATAATCGTAGAATAATCGAATATTCAACCGTTTATTGACATCATAATCAATCGACGGAGAAATACGTATTGTTTGCGAACCTCTTGTTGGTTCGATAATATCCTCATCTAGAATAAACAAGTAGGTAACATCATCTCTATAGGAGATATCAAATTTGAAATTCAAATCTGAACCTTTGGTTGCTTTTTTCCCTTTGTCAGCATCCGCATCTGGAGTTCCGATACTAACATTCCCTTTGGCTGGTTTCTTTTTCTTCTTTTTCTTCTTCCCTTTTTTACCATACAAGAATGCCAAATAAACGTCCTTCATTCGATATCCATATCCAATAACAAACTCACTTGTTTTGGTTTCATTCAATCTATTATCGATAAAACTCATTGCCAAGTTTCTGGACTTTTTCCAATCTGCTCTCAGTGTCATGTCATTCTTCAATTTCATATCCAATCCAATCAACGGAGCGAATTGCTCAGAGATCACTATTTGTGGAATATCAAATCTAGAATAATAATTATTAGTCGTCGGATTTTTATTAAATGCTGCTGCAGGATCAAAGTCTCGATCGGTCTCGAAACTATTGACCGTCATCGTCGATTTGTAAGAGTGACTCAGGCTCATACTGGAGAAAATGTTCTTGAACATGTCCAGTTTAGCCAAGCCGTTGTAAGTCAATCGCCAATTAAGTTTTGGTAATGTTTTGAAAACATCCAATTCAAAAGTGCTCGCATCTTTATCAGAATAAGCAGCTAAGAAAGATGGAATCAATACATCTCTTTGGTATCGTCCATATCCTTCACTGTATTGTGGATCATCTTCGTGTGCTGCACCTGTTGTCCCTAATCGATCAGAGACCAACAATCTATTTGCTTCAAAGTTTTTAAATAAACCTTCTAAGTCATCATCAAACAAAGTCTGTAAAGTAAAATAGGAAATCGTATACGATCCAACATCACGAGGTACGGTGTGCACGATGTCTTCATAATTGCCAGGCGTAGTATCATAAGTAGTATCTCTGAAATACAACGACGAGTTTTCAGTATAAGATCGATTGGCCTCAATTTCAACTCTG
>CALFWW010000252.1 GCA_937928575.1 uncultured Saprospiraceae bacterium
AGACTACGATATTTGGTACTTCCAAAATATTTCAGAAATGACACCTATAGTTATTAACGAATCAGGCTATCAAATCCTAACAGTTTCCCTCCAAGGTTGTGAATTTTCAGAAAATATCTATGTTGATGCAATCGATTGCAACGCAAAGTTATATATCCCCAATGTCTTCTCTCCCAATAATGATGGGTTCAATGATTTATTTGGTCCACAAGGAAAAGACTTTGAGGTAATTACATTTCGTGTCTTTGATAGATGGGGTTCTATCCTATTTGAGTCTGATTCCAACAATACATTTTGGGATGGACGCGTCAACGGTAAATTTTTGGATGCGGGAGTTTACATCTATAGCTTGAGCTATCGCGAGTCTTTGCTAATGGGCGATGTGTTGGTGAAGAGTGGGACGATTACTTTGGTGCGATAACAATAAAAACACAACAAAATCCAATAAGCAGGTTGACTTTTTCTAAGGAAAATTATGTAGACAATAATAAATTAATAGTAAGTAATATATCGTTTACTTAAAAGTTTTGGAATATCGTCAAAGTAATGAATTGCTGAGATCCAATTTCCTGCTTCATCATATTCATATTCTTTAAATGAGGTTGTTTTCGACAAGCCATTTGTAATTTTCAGATAATTGCCATTTTGATCATACGTTGTATATACTTCAAACGTAGTTTTTCCTCCATAAGAAACTTTAGTCTCAATTGATTGTGATTGCTCATTATATCGCTCAACCCGAGATTGGTTTCCATCTTTATCCAACTGAATCAGGGATTTGACTACCCCTGATTCATAATATTCAAGCTTTTTTGAACCTAGATATTGCCCTTCTCTAAAAAATTGTTCTTCTATTAGATTTCCGTTTTCATGATTCAAAACATTGATATACATTGTAGATGTATCGATTTTCCTATAATAAGAAAAATCAATCTTTCGTCATTCTAACAATGAATCAACAACTTGACGTCTCTCAGGAATCAATCTCGAGTACCACAATGAATCAGCTATATTTTTCCACCGTTTTTTGATCAATACATTCTCTTCATTATATTCAAACCATTGTATCGATTTAAGTGTTCCAAAATTTTCATATTTTTTTGATTGCAATAGATTGAGTTGATCGTCAAATTTATTAATCAACAATGTATCTACAAAACCTTCTTTGGTAATATTAATTTTGTACAAAACCTTTTCCTTGCCACCAAAAACATTTTGCTTATGCCTTACTAATTTCCCATCAATATCATATCCTTTTATTGTAAGTTCATTTCCATTTTCATCATAAGTCGTTATAACTTCCCCATCATTAGCATATCGCTTACTCGTAAGTATATTACCCTGTTCATCATACGTGTTGATAACTTTATAATCAAACTTAGCATCACCCCAATCTCTTTTTGATTCTAAAATATTTCCATTTTCATCTCTAACATAATATTCCAATTCATCAGCGTTACTTTCAACATTTGATACACGAGAAAAGATTACATATCCATTCTTATCAAATTCAAACAACTTAGTCTCCCAAAGCTTCTTCCCATAAGGTCCATCCTCCCCTAAAAAATATTCATAGTTAAATTCTTCAATTGATTTAATTTTCTCATGTAAGGTACGACTGCCAAGATAGGTTTGCGCGGAAATATTTTCAACACAAAAAAGTATTGTTGAAATTGCAATTAAGAATCGTATAATTAGCATAAAATAAATATATACAAATGCGTTTTAAAATTCAAATATCATAACAATCCATTTACTTTTTTTAAAAAAAGTGATATTAAAAAATAAAAAACCGCCACCTCAAATCTGAAGTAACGGTTTTTAATTTCTAATTTTTTAGAAAAAGAATACTAATCCTTAATCTCTTTCACCTTCTTTTTACCTTTTTCAAGCGATTTTTCATAAGCTTCCAATTGCTTTTCTGCTTTTTTAATCTTCTCTTCTTTTTCTTTAATCTTTGCCTCACTTATTGATTTCCCTTTTTTCTCTTTCTCCAATTTCTCTTTCGCTGCTTTGATTTTCTCTTTGGCAGCTTTTGATTTTTCATTCCCTCTTTCGATGTCTTTTTTTACTTTTTCTTTCTTTGCATTTTGTTTTTGCTTGGCAGCAGCAGCACGAGCAGTTCCAAATTCCTTTCCCTTTAAATCCCCTTTGTTTTTACCGTGGGCATTCGCCTTTCCCTTATTTTCTTTTGCACTTGCATTGTTAGCCTTTCCTTTCCCGTTTCCTTGCCCGTTTCCTTTTCCCTTCCCCTTTCCAGCAGCAGTAGCACCTGCGGTAGCCCCAGCAGCATTGCCTTTTGCTTTCTTCATTTTATTCTTTCCTTTACCTTTCCCTTCTTTGTCATCATCGTCATCATCCTCATCGTCATCGTCGTTGTCATCATTATCCTTATCGTCATCATCATCGCTTTCATCGTCTGCTTCATTAGCATCGTCGTCATCATCTGAGTCTGCATCATCATCATCTCTTTCACCTTTATTTTTTTTGTCTTTTTTCTTTTTCCAATTTTCAGCTTCCTCTTCCATACCCTCTTCTACTTCTTGTGCCTTCTTTTTTCCTTTGCCTTTATTGCCTTTTACTTTTTCGATTTTGTCTTTCAACTTGCCTTTCCCTTTGCCTTGACCTTGTGCATATACATCTGTAGTGAACGCCAAAAGACAAATCATAAGAAAAGCAGAAAATAAAAATTTCAAATTTTTCATGATGTTTTTTTTAAAGTAGTTTAAGTTAGATTTAAAAATCCAGATCGTTTAGAGCCGCATCTAAGGCTTTTTCTGTCGTTTGGAGTTCTTGTTCGGTTCGTTGTAACACTGTAATTACAGAATCAATTTTAGCAATTTCAACCATTTGGTTGGCTTCAGTAGAACTCGTTGTATTTCCATTATCGGAAGTACAACTACTTAATCCCAAAAACGCTAAAAGGCAGAAGATAAAAGTTAACTTATTCATAAAATTTAGAAATTGTGAATAAAAAATAGATTTTCAGAAGATAAGATATTGCTTTTTATCAACATTTATGAAGTAAAAATGTAGTATTTGTTTAATCATTTCATTCCTCTACCAACAAATATAAAGCCACTCGGAATGCCTCTTCCTGAAACTTCTTCAACTCATCAAAAGAAACATCCAAATTCTTGATCTTAGATTTTACGCGAGCGCTATGCACAATCTCAACGGGCTCATCTACCATTTGAATCAGCGCCTCCATTTTGAAAGAAAGCGGTCCTCCTTTAAAACGACCTTTCATGATTCTTTCCTTGATTGCTATTTTGTCAAATTGATGAATGGTAAATAAATTGGCAATGGCGACATGGAAATCCTTGACAGCATCTTGGCTTTTAGGATCTTCTAATTTCAACTTTGTAAAATCCAATTTCAAGATTTCAAAATCTTCTGTTCGACCATCTAAAGCGACAATTCTTGCTTCATTCGATTTAAGTTCAATTCCGCATACTTTCATAGTTGAAAGATAGGGGTAATTTGATAATCGTTTGTATTTTTACATGCTAATTGAAATTGATTAATAAAAACACTCTTTGAGTATCGAATAAAAGAACAATAAAATATGAAACGATCTATTTCTACAAAAAATAAATCCGGTGTTTTCAAAAAACTAAAAAAAGCAAATCTTGACTTTCGGGAAATTTACCCTGGTGATCGTCCGGACCGCCAGCCAGTTCATACGGTATATGGTGGTGCCAATTTGTTCAAATCTGGTATTGCTCAATTTATGGGCGAAAATGCATTGAACGCCTTATTGACCTATGCACCTAATTTTGGAGAATTTGGAAGAGCTTTTAAATTACGTGGATTTGAAAAATTACCGAAAACAGATAAAGCTTGTAAAGCATTGGCGGCAAAATTGAAGAAAATGCCTCTAGCCAAGAGAGTAGACCATCCTGCTTACTTAGCGCATGAAGTTTACAACAAAGTAATTGCAAAATTAAAAACGGAAGCCTTAGAAGATTTTAGAATTGATTTTGAAGATGGTTTTGGAAATCGTTCCAATGAAGAAGAAGATGCAACAGCCGTCAAAGCAGCACAAGAAGTTGCTAAAGGAATGAAGAAAAAATTACTGCCACCTTTTATAGGTATCCGTATCAAGCCATTCACGGAAGAAATGAAAGAACGTGGCCTAAGAACGCTAGACATTTTTGTTACAGAATTGGTGAAAAACAGTAAAGGAAAATTGCCTGAAAATTTTGTGGTCATGCTTCCTAAAGTTACGATTCCAGAACAAGTAAGTGCGTTAGTATCTTGTTTTGAATTATTGGAAAAATCACTAAAACTAAAAAAGGGTTCGCTCAAAATGGAGATGATGGTAGAAACCACTCAATCCATTTTAGATGTCGATGGCACCAACCCACTCTATCGTTTTATCAAAGCAAGTAAAGGTCGATGCATTGCCATGCATTTTGGTACGTATGATTATACTGCATCTTGCAGTATCACCGCAGTTTATCAAGAGATGGATCATCCCGTTTGTGATTTTGCACATCACATGACAAAAGTTGCATTAGCGCACACTGGTATTTGGTTGTCAGATGGGGCAACCAACACGATGCCAATTGGTCCTCACCGTGGTAAGTTGACCAAAAAACAAAAAGCTGAAAATAAAGAAGTCGTTCACAGTAATTGGAAAAAAGGATACGATCACATCCGTCACTCTTTATGGAATGGTTACTATCAAGGATGGGATTTGAATCCTGCACAATTGCCGATGCGCTATACCGCAGTCTTCGCATTTTTCCTAGAGAGTTATCATGATGCAGTTGAACGTCTAAAAACTTTTGTCGACAAAGCTGCACGTGCTACTTTGATTGGTGATGTTTTCGATGACGCTGCAACTGGACAAGGTTTGTTGAATTACTTTTTGAAGGCATTAAATAGTGGAGCGATTACAGAAGAGGAAGTATTGGCTACAGGGTTGACTTTAGAGGAGATTCGTAGTCGGAGTTTTAAGAAGATTTTGGAGGGGCGAAGTAAGAAGTAGGATATGCGGGGAGGACGTGAGCTCGCGGTAACCCATCCCTGTATCGACTAAGGTCGAACGTCCCTTCCCTTTTTCGAGAAAAAAATTTCTCAAAAAAAGGAGGGAGGGGACGCGGGGAGGACGTGAACTCGCGGTAACCCATCCCTGTATCGACTATGGTCGAACGTCCCTTCCCTTTTCCGAGAAAAAATTTTCTCAGAAAAAGGAAGGGGGGTACGCGGGGAGTTCGTGAGCTCGCTCTGCCAAAACGAGCACACGTGCTCACACGCTCCTCTTCCATTTTTTGAAATAAGATTTCGAAAAAGGGAAGGGCGTTTGAACGAAGTGAAATACTGGGATGGGTTACCACGCACTCACGCCCTCAAATAACAAATACAAATGAAACTAAACGACGCCTACAAATTCGCCAGAGACCAAAGAAAAAATCCAACCAAAGCGGAAGATTTCTTTTGGCAAAAAGTACGCGGCAGAAAAATAAATGGATACAAAATACTTCGACAATATCCCATACAATATGATGAAGTTGCTGGCTTTCCAAAACATTTCTTTCCAGATTTCTATTGTTCAAAAAGGAAACTAATTATTGAAATTGATGGAGGAATTCACAAAACACAAATTGAATACGACAAGGATAGAGAAGACATCTTAAAGAGTATGGGGTATTCCATTATTCGATTTACAAATAAAGAAGTATTGGATAACTGGTCAGAAGTCAAAGGAAAATTGATAGAAAAATTAGAAGCTTTGTCCAAACAATAAACTTTCTGTACACAAAAAATTTTATTCAATTTACAATCACATGTTCTCACGTATTCACGCCCCCCCCACTCCCCTTCCATTTTTTGAAATTCCATTTCGAAAAAGGGAAGGGTGCTTGAACGAAGTGAAATACTGGGATGGGTTACTACATACTCACGGATCCAATAAATTAACCATAAAATAAAATGA
>CALFWW010000253.1 GCA_937928575.1 uncultured Saprospiraceae bacterium
ATTTCATAGAAAAAGATGGAGAAAAAATTTATCAACTAAAACTTGAATAATTTACTATTTAAAAAACTGAATCTAAAACCGATGATAAAATTAACTCTAGGCAATGGAGCTTATAGAAATATACGCGCTGAATTTTCAGGATTTATTCCAGAAATTATCGGTGATTCTTATTTAATTGAAGATTCATTAAGAAATACAAACATTTCAATTTCAGACTATTTGGTGCGGAATTTTAATGCACTAATTAATCATGTGAGGATGCTGTCGGTGGGATAAAAAGCTTTTTTGCCATCTGGTATATCTTATCAAAGTGTGACTCATATTGTAGTAAAAAAATTAATTCAAAGAAAATTGAACATTTATTTTCTCACTGATCTTCTTATATATGGTGATTATTCACTAGAGTTTGATTCTAAGCTAAATTACATCGAAAGCGAATCTTCAAGTATTATAGGAGGTCAACTTGTAAACATTGAAGATTTTGAACTCGAATTTGAAAATGAAAATTAGTAAATTATTACATGCTAAAAGTTTGTGTTCGTATCAATTGAATGAGCGGACAACAGAATATGGAACCATCATATTTGATGATGATATGGAAGGAAATATTTCAAATTCATTTATTTGGCGGGAAGGAACTGATGACAATGGTCACATTGATTTTTATATTGACCAGAACAATGGTAATTTAAATTCAATTTGGTTGGTTAGTTTGAAAATAAAAATGCTTTCTGAGGATATGTCTCTTAAAATGAAACATGCTGATGAATACAAAACACCATTGGTTAATTTAAATCATTGGGAGGAAATTAAAACAACTTCCCAATGGCCTAAAATTGATAGTGTAAGACCAATTGAATTAATACATAATGGGAAAGACATTGTTAAGATATCATTTGGAGAAATTCAAAAGACAATTTGCTTAAATGATAATATCCATATTTTCATGGATAAAAATATGGGGTTATCTGGATTGATCATGAGCAATTCAACAACTATTCCCCTCTTGATTGAAAAATTAAAATAAAAGGATATTTCTGAAATACTGATAATCACCAAGTCTCGTAGGTGTCGAGACTTGGTGGTTACTAGTTCTCAATTTACTCTTCAAAGTAAATAGCATCTCTCTTCATAAAAATTTCCGTAAACTTGCACTGCACTACTAGACACGCATACAAACGGAAATGAAAAAACTGCTTCGATCCATATTCTGGCTCCTTCTGGTCGCACTGATAATTGTCATTGCGATCTTGATTCTCAATACGGTCAACTACGCATCCAAGCAAGCTCATTATGATCAGGTAGATCCAATCGCTATCCCTGAAGGTGCCATTTCAAGACTCTCGCAAGTAGTCCAATTTCCAACGGTCGGACACGAAACTTCAATTGATACGGCAGCATTTCAAAACATCAACCAATTCATGGTCGAGAATTATCCAATGGTGGATTCACTAATGGAGCCGTTGCAGATTAATGAATTTAGTTCTATTTATAAATTACGTGGACGGAATGTTGATTTAAAACCAATTTTACTGATGGGGCATTTGGATGTCGTGCCGGTTGATGAAATGTCAATGGAGAAATGGACCGTTCCACCATTCTCTGGTGAAATCAAAGATGGATACATTTGGGGAAGAGGTACGTTGGATGATAAGATCGCTTGCTTTGGATTGTTGGAGGCGATGGAATTGTTATTGCAAAAAGAATTTGTACCAGAACGAACAATCTATTTCGCTTTCGGTCATGATGAAGAAGTCGGAGGAAAACAAGGTGCAGTCACGATCGCCAATAAATTCCGAAATGAAAATATAGAATTCGAGTACATCATGGATGAAGGGATGTTGATATTGGAAAAACCAATGACTGGATTGGATCAAACAACGGCCCTCATCGGAATCGCAGAAAAAGGATACACCACTTTAACGTTGACAGTAAATTTAGATGGCGGTCATTCTTCCATGCCACCAACCAATACTGCAATTGGATTGTTAAGTAAAGCGATCAGTAAATTAGAGTCCAATCCATTTCCAGCAAAAATCAATGGAGCAACAGCCGAATTATTTCAACATGTTGGTCCAGAAATGACCATGCTCAACAAAGTTGTTTTTTCAAACTTATGGTTATTTAAAGGCATTTTGAAAAATAAATTATCAGAGACACCATCAACCAATGCCTTGATCCGAACGACCACAGCAACTACCATGATTCGTGGTGGGGTCAGAGAAAATGTATTGGCATCGCAAGCATCTGCAAAAATCAATTTCAGAATTTTACCTGGAGAGACAATCGAAACGGTCAAAGCGTATGTCAAAAAAACAATCGACGATGATCGCATCCTCATTTCAGAAAATAAAGAGAATTTTTCCAACAATCCTTCTGCAGTTTCAAATACAGATTGTTTTGGATATAAAGTGATTCAACGAAGTGTCAAGCAAGTCAAATCTGATGTCTTAGTGGCACCCGCTTTGATGATTGCGGCTACCGATGCTCGCCATTATCAAGGACTTTCTGACAACATCTACCGCTTTCTTCCAACCCAAATTGTCAAAGATGACTTGAGCAGAATCCACGGTATTGACGAACGAATTTCGAGAGAAAGCTACGAACAAATTATTCAGATTTACTATCAACTCATCCTAAATAGCTGTAAATAAGACCATTAAGCTAAAAAGTTTAATATCGAAAAGCCTTATTTGGCATCAAATTGGACTTTATCTAAGAGCATTAAACTATTGTCTGTTTTTCCTTAAGTTTTTTAGAATATGTTTAATTTTACGGAGTAAATAACCGACCACCCCCATTTTCATTCCAATTAATTCAATAAATCGTAAATAATTTAACCAATGAAGAATATTCTTGGCATATCCGCATTTTATCATGATTCGGCTGCAGTGATCTTGCAGGATGGAAAAGTGATAGCAGCAGCACAAGAAGAACGCTTCACCAGAAAAAAACAAGACAGTGCATTTCCGGTAAATGCCGTGAAGTTTTGTTTACAATATTCAGGATTGACGATTGACAAATTGGACGCCGTAGTTTTCTACGATAAGCCACTTTTGAAATTTGAGAGACTCTTAGAAACCTACTATTCATTTGCTCCAAAGGGAATCCGTTCGTTTATTGTTGCAATTCCGGTTTGGTTGAAAGAAAAGATGTTTATCAAACGATTGATTTATGAGGAGTTGGCTAAGGTAGAAGCATATGATAAGAAAAAAGTAAAATTACTTTTTCCAGAACATCACTTGTCTCATGCTGCGAGTGCGTATTATTCATCTCCGTATAATCGATCTGCGATTTTGACCGTAGATGGAGTAGGAGAGTGGGCGACGGCATCTATTTGTTTGGGAGAAGGAAACAATATCAAGATTTTAAAAGAATTAAAGTTTCCTCATTCATTGGGATTGCTGTATTCTGCGTTCACGTATTTTCTTGGTTTTAAAGTAAATTCTGGAGAATATAAATTAATGGGATTAGCTCCATATGGAAATCCAAATGCAGAGAGAGTTCAAAACTTTATTCGAATCATCAAAGAAAATTTGATCGACATTAAAGAAGATGGTTCGATTTACTTGGAACAAAAATATTTCAATTATGCTACTGGTCTAAGGATGGTGCATGATAAAAAATGGGAAGCATTATTCGGTATCCCAAAGCGAGAAGCAGAAAGTGAATTTGAACAAGTACATTGTGATCTTGGGATGGCGATTCAAAATATTACAGAAGAGGTAGTTATGAAAATGGCCGCAGAAGCAAAAAGATTGACAAATGCGGATACCATTTGTTTGGCAGGTGGAGTCGCATTGAATTGTGTCGCCAATGGCAAGTTGCAAAAGAGTGGTATCTTCAAAGAATATTATATCCAACCTGCTGCAGGGGATGCGGGTGGAGCATTGGGTGCTGCACAAACTGCACACTTCATTTACTTTGGAAGCGAACGTAAGATGGATGGGGTCAACGATGCGATGAGTGGTTCTTATTTAGGCCCTGAGTATTCAGGATTGGATATAGAATTAATGAGTAAGAAATTTGATGCTGTTTATAAAAGAGTGGATAATTTCAAAACCTTGTGTGATGAAGTAGCGGTTCATTTGGATGCAGGAAATGCGATTGGATGGATGCAGGGAAGAATGGAGTTTGGACCAAGAGCATTGGGCGCAAGAAGTATTTTAGGAGATCCGCGAAATCCTGAGATGCAGAAAAAATTAAATTTAAAAATTAAATACCGGGAATCCTTCCGACCATTTGCACCTTCTGTTTTAGATGAAGATGCGCAAGAATATTTTGACTTGGAAGGGAATTCACCCTATATGCTACTCGTTCAAGATGTAGTAGAAAAAAGAAGAAACGAATTGCCAGCGAATTACGATGATCTACCTATCAAGGAAAAACTGTACTACTTGAGATCAGATTTGCCTGCAATTACCCATATTGATTTCTCAGCG
>CALFWW010000254.1 GCA_937928575.1 uncultured Saprospiraceae bacterium
TGAGATTAAGGCGAAAAACGTAAACATAGCCTTAGTTACGGTGAGCCTGCCTGACTGCGCCAAGCAGACAGGGCTTTTCAACGCAGATATCGATAAATTTTTCTCATAGATAACCGCCATTTTGGGGTTCAATCTGTATTAACATCTAATTACAGAAAGTAAGTCCAATGCGTTTATTGAATACCTCAATATTGATTGTAAGTTTTCTTTTCACGACTTGTGCGACCCAAGAAAAAATTCAATGGTTGAGCTGGTTTGAAGGAGAAGCGATCATGAAATCCAACGACCTTCCTTATTTGGTATGGATTTACGATCCCAATTGTGACACTTGTCATGATGCAGAAGAGCGGATTTTTGTTGGAGAAAATATTGAAAAATTGTCTAGTAATTATAATGCTATAAAATTATCTGTACAAACCAAAATAACTATAGAATCACGTGGAAAGACATTTAGCTATGATAAAGAAAAAGGACATCACGAACTCGTGCTCGCGCTTACTAATGCAACTACTACCATGAGTTACCCACAAATTGTTTTTCTCGATAAAGAAATGAATATTATCGTTGCGTTAAGTGGCAATATCAAAGAGCAAGAAATGAGTGTTTTGTTAGATTTTGTTGCAGCTCAGAAATACAAAGAAATGACAATAGAAGAATTTCAAAACAATTCAGGAATCTAGTCAAAAACTACGCTTTAAAATCATTGCTGAGAAACTGTCATTCAAGTAGATTTAAACAACGATTGACCAAAATTCCTTTATGAAATTTTGTTTAAAAGGAAAATAGGTAGCTGGTAAGGAAAATCATGGAGTTGGTAATTATGTGCTTTGAACAACAACAATAATTATCGATTTTGCAACTAGTTATTTAAGGTGTAATAAGCGAAGCGGAGTCAAATTGTTGACCTCGCTTCCTTTTTTTTAACCATTTTAAAACAACGTATTATCTTTTGTTGGAGGAACAATTTTCAAGTGCTGATATGCTTTCTCTGTTGCCTCTCTTCCACGAGGTGTTCTTTGTAAATATCCTTCCATAATAAGAAAAGGCTCATGGACTTCTTCGATAGTGCCAGCTTCTTCACCCACAGCAGTAGCTACCGTAGTTAATCCAACAGGTCCACCCTTGAACTTATGAATAATGGTCGACAAAATTTTATTATCCATTTCATCCAATCCACTCTCATCCACATTCAAGGCTTCGAGACCGTATTGCGCAATTTTTTTATCAATGGTGCCATTTCCTTTGATTTGAGCAAAATCCCGGACTCTTCTCAACAATGCATTTGCGATTCTTGGTGTTCCTCTACTTCTTCTCGCAATTTCAATGGCTCCATCTTCAGTTATCTCAACTTCTAAAATTCCGGCAGAACGTTTTACAATATTAATCAACGTCTTAGTGTCATAATAATCCAAGTGGCAATTAATGCCAAAACGTGCACGCATCGGAGCCGTTAGTAACCCCATTCTTGTAGTGGCGCCGATTAAGGTAAATGGATTTAACGAAATTTGAATACTCCGAGCGTTGGGACCCGAATCAATCATAATATCAATTCGATAATCTTCCATGGCTGAATACAGGTATTCTTCTATAACATTATTTAGCCGATGAATTTCATCAATAAATAAAACATCTCCTTCTTCCAGATTTGTCAACAAACCAGCTAGGTCGCCCGGCTTTTCCAGTACAGGTCCAGAAGACATTTTCAAACCTGATTCTAATTCATTGCTAATAATATGAGACAAGGTAGTTTTACCCAATCCAGGAGGTCCATGCAACAATACATGATCCAATGCTTCCCCACGTAATTTGGCCGCTTCAATAAAAACTTTCAGATTTTCTACAATTTTTGGTTGACCCGAAAAGTCATCCAGCGCTTTTGGACGCAAGGCACGTTCCAGTTGTTTTTCTTCACTGGAAAAGTTTTCATCAGAAGGATCTAAATTAGGATTCGGCATAGTTTCTTTACGGATTTTTAGACATATAGAAATTTGGACACTTTTTCGTTCAAAGGAAATTTAAAACTTTTATTCAACATTTCCTTTAAACTGGAAGTGTCCAAAAGTCTAAAAATCCAAAAAACTATTTTAGTCAATAATCCAAATAACCACCTCATTCTCCAAACCATCCACGCGGGCCGCACATTTCCCTTTCTCTTTTGCTTCATATTTACAAATCAAATCACCTTGGCAATCATACAAGTAATTCATTTCGCGAGAGGAAAAAAAGTAGGCATATCCGTCCAGATAATCATATCGATTAATCTGGTAAGGACGATATTTATCATTCAAATTTTTTATCCACTCAGACTTAAAAGGAGTGCTCACTTTTACACATTCTTTCTTGACGGGGGGCGCTCCAATTTCTTCGATACAAGTCAATTTAACGATGTAATCTTCCGCCATACAAGAGCTCATCATGTCTTCCATCACTGAGTATGAAAAACTGATTTTTTGACCATCCACAAATTTGAAATCATTGACACCTGCTGCTGGCAAATATTTTTTTCCTTTACGATCCACAATCAGAAACGTGCAAGCATCTAATCCTGTAAAGTCTTTCACAGTTCCTTCCATGTTACAAGTAGACAGAGAAGTGGTTCCAACATCCTTTTTGGTTTTGCAAGCAAGGAATAAAATGGGGATTAATAATGCAATATATCTTAAAGTCATAATAAAGTTCGTTTAAACCGTTTTTGTGTATGTATTAAGGTATCAAGTATATGGATAAATTAATACATTTGCAGCGGTTTTGATAAAGAATTATAAATTCAACGAAATTAATTTTTTTCAATACTAAATATATAAATACTAAACTTCACTTCTTCCTGATAAACTCATTTTTAGGGAGGACTAATTAAGAAAAAGAAGACCATGCTAGGAGAAAAAATCACAATTCAAGATGGTAAATTATTGGTACCATCTCAACCTATTGTTCCATTTATTGAAGGAGACGGAATCGGCCCAGATATCTGGGCTGCTGCAGTTCGGGTAATTGATGCGGCGGTCGAAAAAGCCTATGGAGGGTCGCGAAAAATAATATGGAAAGAAGTTTTTGCTGGTGAAAAAGCAAGTGAAAGAACGGGTGATTTTTTACCCCAAGCAACACTTGAAGCAATAAAAGAATATTTGGTCGGAATCAAAGGACCCTTGACCACTCCGGTGGGTGGTGGATTCCGCTCATTGAATGTTGCGTTACGTCAGAAATTGGATTTGTATGCTTGTGTCCGTCCAGTACGTTGGTTCAATGGAGTGCCTTCTCCAGTGAAAAAACCACAAGATGTAGACATGGTTATTTTTCGTGAAAATACGGAAGATATTTATGCTGGAATTGAGTACAATCATGGTACGCCAGAAGTAGAGCAAGTCAAAGATTTTTTGATTAATGAAATGGGGGTGTCTGAAATTCGTTTTCCTCATACAGCTTCGATTGGTATCAAACCGGTTTCCAAAGAAGGAACAGAAAGATTGATTCAAGCCGCAATAGATTATACCATCACAAAAGGAAGAAAATCTTTGACCATTGTGCACAAAGGAAACATCATGAAATTCACAGAAGGGATGTTCAAACAATGGGCTTACGATTTCTGTGAAGCAAATTATGGAGATAAAGTTTGGACTTGGCAACAATATGATCGCGTAAAAGAAGCGGAAGGCGTATCAGCAGCCGATGCAGCTCAAAAAGCAGCTTTAAACGGTGGTGCTATATTGGTGAAAGACTCAATCGCGGATGCATTTCTACAACAGATTTTATTACGTCCCTTGGAGTACGATGTGATTGCTACTTTAAATTTGAATGGCGATTATATTTCAGACGCATTGGCTGCAATGGTTGGTGGTATCGGAATTGCTCCGGGCGCCAACATCAACTACACAACTGGTGTTTCTTTATTCGAAGCAACCCACGGTACTGCACCAAAATACAAAGGACTGGATAAAGTAAATCCAAGTTCCGTGATTCTTTCCGGAGTTATGATGTTGGATTATATGGGTTGGTCAGAAGCAGGTGACATCATAGAAAAAGGAATTGAAGGAGCTATTGCTAAAAAACGAGTAACTTATGATTTCGAAAGATTGATGGAAGGCGCGACTACCTTAAAGTGCTCCGAATTTGGGACAGAGATTATTGTGAATATGGGAGATGCACTTATTTATCCTCCTGCCGAAGATATGGACAAAAATGAGTCAAGTTTTGTTGCTCCTGTAGCACATGATTTACATAATACGCAAGAACTGATTTCTGAATCACATGAAGAAAGTAGAGCATCACACCACACGATTTCTGAGTCAAATGAAATAAGTTCTGAAGCACAAAATATCGTTGTAGAATCAAATGAGGTGACAACTGAATCGCATGAACCGATTTCAGAGTCGAATGAATGGAGTAGTGAAGACAATGACACTGTGTCGGATTCAAACGAAATGAATGTTGAAACGCATGATACAGTTTCAGAATCAAATGAGATAACAACTGATTCCCATGAACCGATTGCAGAATCGAATGAATGGAGTAGTGAAAACATTGACGCGGTCTCAGAATCAAATGAACCGACTTCGGAATCCAATGTTTGGAGAAGCGAAGTCAATGAGGATCGCATAGCATCAAACAACTTATTTTCAGAAACCAATGAAGTCCATGTAGAATCAAACGATTCCATTTCAGAATCATCGGACACAAATTTTGAATCAACCGAAGAAACGCCAGTATCTTATGATGCAAATTTGGTCACCTCTCACATAACCACCTCACATGATGAAAGTGAAGAGACCCAAAATCCAAGTGTTATTTTAGATGGGTTAAATGCAGATGTAATTCATGAATCAAATGATATTTCTCCAGAAGCAGATGAGGTGTCTTCTTTTTCAAGCGACGGGAATGTTTTGTTAAATAAATTGATTTCAGATTCGAATGAGGAGACGCAAGTATCGCATGATGAAGGTGATGGGGTAGATAATCAGTAAGGTAGAATTTTCTTACACCTTTCAGAGAGCTATCCTTAATAATCCATTAATAGAGAAAGTTTAATTCTAATTCTCTAATATTAATTACTGATAAGCTCTCTGAAAGGTACAACATACAATTCATGCAACCATACACCTACAACAGAAACGGAATCCCATTCTTCCACGCAAAAACAGAACTAGAATCTCAACAGGACATATACGAAAGATATCAGGAAATGGTCGTGCGACAATCCGCATTACATACCGCCGATCAATTGTGGGGTAGATACCCATTTCAACCGGTCCTTGATTTTGCCAAAAAACATTACCCGAAAGAAACTGAAAATAATATCCTAGAAATAGGATGTGGAGTAGGGAGGTGGATTGCGACCTTAGCCAAACAATATCCAAAATCAACTTGTTGGGGAATCGACTACAGCTATCAAATGCTAAAACGCGCCAATGAGTTTTATGTAGAAGGACAAGAAATTTCAATTGATCTCAATGATAAAGGACTCGGTCAACTCACTCAAAAAGGAGAAAAATTATCCAACCTAAAATTCGGTTTAGTCAAAGCTGAAAAACTCCCTTTCGATAAAAATAGTCAAGATCTAATCGTGAATAGTTTCTTAATCGATCGATTGGACAATCCAAAAGAAGGCTTGGAGGAAATGTATCGCGTTTTAAAACCTTCTGGTAAGTTGATTGTTATGACACCCCTTAATTTTAAACAAGCAGTACATTGGGAAAAGTATCATCCACCTAGTCAGTTGTCAATTCTTTTGAAGGAACTCGGTTTTGAGATTTTGGAATGGGAGGAGGATTTGGTGGTGGAAGAACCTTTGGATTTTAGTGGAAATTTTATTCGTTGGGGATGTTTGGGGTTTGTGGTGAAGAAAAAGTAGTTTAACGACAGATTATAAAGTTGTCGAATTCTACAGTTTTAGAAAATAAGCGGTATTAACAGTTTTGACTTGACACCCTAAAAAATGGATCAACGCAACGAATGCAATCGTATGCTGACTTAAGAAATAAGACTCAAGAATTCTAAAAATTGATTGCCTAGTATAAACGGATATTTCAACCTGAAGGCAATTGATGATAAATCCTATTTTTAAAAGATTTGCCTATTTAGCTTTCTCCTTTAATTTCGATATTCCAAGTTCGAAGTAAAAAGTCACTATCAAAACAATCCCACCAAAACCAATTTCCCATCCCCAAATACACACAAAAAACCGTATATTTGCCATCCAATTGAACAGAAATTCATTCATTCCAACCGAAAATTCGGTTTTAAAAACACATAATAGATGTCATCTAAGATTTTTTATACCCACACAGATGAAGCGCCGGCTTTAGCAACCAAGTCCTTTTTACCGATTGTGCAAGCATTTGCTAAGCAGTGTGGAGTAGAAGTTGAAACAAAAGATATTTCATTGGCAGGAAGAATTTTGGCGAATTTTCCTACTTATTTGAAACCAGAGCAACGCGTGCCAGATGCATTGGCGGAGTTGGGAGAATTGGTGAAAAAACCAGATGCCAACATTATTAAATTGCCAAATATTTCTGCATCCATTCCTCAGTTGAAAAAGACGATTGAAGAATTGCAGGGAGATGGATTTGCAGTACCGGATTATCCAGACGATCCAACAACAGATGAAGAAAAAAAGGTGCATGCTACTTATAATAAGTTGAAAGGTAGTGCCGTGAATCCAGTGTTACGTGAAGGGAATTCTGACAGAAGAGCCCCGAAGCCGGTAAAAGCATATGCCAGAAAAAACCCACACTCCATGGGTAAGTGGTCGCCGGATTCAAAAACACATGTGGCTACGATGGGGAAAAATGACTTTGCTTCTAATGAGCAATCCATAACCATCGATAAAGCGGGAAGTGTAAAAATCCAATTGGTTGGTGCCGACGGAACTACTGTGTTAAAAGAATCAGTTCCTGTGCTTGAAGGAGAGATTATCGATGGTACGGTAATGCGTAAAAAAGCATTGGTCGCATTCTTTGAAAAGGAAATTGCAGATGCTAAAGCAAAGAACTTATTATTCTCATTGCACATGAAAGCAACGATGATGAAGGTTTCTGACCCAATCATTTTTGGACATGCAGTAAAAGTATATTTCAAATCTGTTTTCGAAAAATTCGGTAAAGAATTGGATGCAGTAGGAGTGGACGTCAACAACGGGTTAGGAAACCTGATGTCTAACTTAGATAATTTGGCACCAGATGTCAAAACAAAAGTAGAAGCAGAGATCAAGAAGTGTATGGAAAATGGTCCGGATATCGCGATGGTGAATTCTGACAAAGAAATTACCAATCTTCATGTACCTAGTGATGTGATTATTGATGCGTCGATGCCGGCGATGATCAGATCATCCGGTCAAATGTGGAACAAAGATGGAAAACTACAAGATACAAAAGCGGTAATTCCGGATAGTTCTTATGCAGGAATTTATCAAGCGACGATTGATTTTTGTAAAAAGCATGGCGCTTTCGATCCGACCACAATGGGAACGGTTCCTAACGTCGGTTTGATGGCACAAAAGGCAGAAGAATATGGATCACATGACAAGACTTTTGAGATTGCTTCAGCTGGAAAAGTGCAAATAGTAGATGACGGCGGCACCGTGTTAATTGAACATGATGTAGAAGAAGGAGATATCTGGAGAATGTGTCAGGTAAAAGATTTGCCAATTCAGGATTGGATTAAATTAGCGGTTAGTAGAGCCAAAGCGACTGGTGTACCTGCTGTTTTTTGGTTGAATAAAGACAGAGCACATGATTTGCAATTGATCAAAAAATTAAATGCTTATTTACCAAAACACGATACAAAAGGATTGGATATTAGAATTATGTCTCCGGTAGATGCGACTCAGTTTTCTATTGAAAGAATGAAAAATGGAGAAGATACGATTTCTGTTACTGGTAATGTATTGAGAGATTACAACACTGATTTATTCCCAATTTTGGAATTAGGCACCAGTGCAAAGATGTTGTCTATCGTACCATTGATGAACGGAGGTGGATTGTTTGAAACGGGTGCGGGTGGTTCTGCTCCTAAACATGTTCAGCAATTCAACAAAGAGAATCACTTGAGATGGGATTCACTAGGAGAATTTTTAGCACTAGCAGTTTCACTAGAGCATGAAGCCAATAAAAACAATAATAAGAAAGCAAAAGTGATTGCAGATGCATTAGATAATGCTACCATTGCATTGTTAGATAATGGCAAGTCACCATCAAGAGTGGTCAATGAATTAGACAACAGAGGAAGTCATTTTTATATCGCTTTATACTGGGCACAAGAACTAGCCAATCAAAATGAGGATTCGGAATTGAAAGCCAACTTTGCACCTATTGCGGAGTCGTTAGCAAAGCATGAAGAACAAATCGTCAAAGAGTTAATTGACATACAAGGAGTACCGATGGACATTAATGGGTATTACGCTCCAAGTCCTGAAAAAGCAACTGCTGCAATGAGACCAAGTGCCACTTTAAATGCGATTATCGATAAGATTTAATAAAGATAAATAACACAATAGGAGCCTGTCTTGTTAATTCGAGACGGGCTTTTTTTTTCAGTTTGCAATTTAGGCAATAGTAAATATGATAAAAAAGATTTCTCCACAAGGTCGAAATTTGTAAAAGTTAGAACTACCTTGATTCTTCGACTTCTTGACCAACGGTCAAAGCTCAGAATGACAAGGTAGTTAATGAGCTTTAATTTTCATGTTGATTTAAGTTCAATTGAAATGCCAGTAACTTCAATTTATGATGTTCCAGTTTAAAATTTAGGTATTTGTAATTTGATAAAAAAGATTTCTCCGCAAGGTCGAAATTTGAAACAGCTGCAACTACCTTGATTCTTCGGCCTCTTGACCAATGGTCAAAGCTCAGAATGACAAGGTAGTTGATGAGCTTTAATTTTCATTTTAATATAACATATATTGAATTGTGCCAGTAACTTCAATTTATGATTTATGATGTTCCTTTGATTCACCCAATTTATAGACTGACCTCTGGGGTGAAACCATTTGTCATCCTGATCTTCACCATTGTGCGAGATACCGAGTGTAAAACCCAATTGTCATCCTGAGCTTCGCCAATAGGCGAGATGCCGAAGGATCAAATGGGTTTTATACGTGTTCAGATTTCGACCTTGTGGAGAAATCTTTTAAATTTGAACATCTAAACCAGAATAAGCAAACTGATATTACAATTATTAACATACAACTTACATGCAAGATCACAATTATTGGATATATATTGTTACAAACCCTGCTAAAACGGTGCTGTATATCGGTGTGACGAATGATTTAGTAAGGCGATTGCAAGAGCATTACGAAAACAAAGGAATTCAGGATACTTTTGCCGGAAAATACTATTGTCATAAACTAATCTACTTCGAAGAATTTGACTACGTTGATAAAGCAATAGAAAGAGAAAAACAATTAAAAAAATGGTCAAGAAAGAAAAAGGAACGGTTAATAGAAATGAAAAATCCTAAATGGGAATTCTTGAATGCTCAGTTTTCTATCTAATTAGAAATTGTAAATTTGTCAAAAAGGATTTCTCCACAAGGTCGAAATTTGTAAAAGTTAGAACTACCTTGATTCTTCGACCTCTTGACCAAAGGTCAAAGCTCAGAATGACAAGGTAGTTGATGAGCTTTAATTTTCAAGTTGATATAACATATATTGATTTGTCAGTAACTTAAATTTATGATGTTCCAGTTGGAGCATCCATTTGCAAAAGCGGGAAGTCCCACAAAAAAAACCTCACCACAATCAAGCAGCAAGGTTATATTATCGACGAGGGTCTATTAATTTTTAGAAAAAAAGTCCTGAAAGCCTACCTGGACCTGGCTATTGACAGGGACGATATAAGGCCAACAAATGGAGCATCGTTTTGATAAGAGACTAAGCACTAAAAGAAGTACCGCAACCACAAGTATCCTTAGCATTCGGATTATTGAAAGTGAAACCACGATTGTTCAATCCTTCCACCCAATCAATTTCAATTCCCAAAAGATAAATAGCATGTGCTTTTTCCATGAAGACCTTAAAGCCTCCAATCATGTACTCATCATCTTTTTCCTTCTTCACGTCAAAACCAAGCACGTAAGAAAATCCAGAACATCCACCACCTTTGACACCCACCCGGACACCGTGACTTTCATCCACTTTCTGTTCAGTCATGATTCTTTTCAACTCCGTGATTGCACCTTCCGTCAGTGTAATCGGTTGCGTGATCATATCTTTCTTAACTTCTGTCATTTTTGCTATATTAAATTGAAGAACAAGTTACGTAAAATTAAAACGAAAACCCATATTGGTTAGTTCATGAATTGGGTTTGAATTCTTGAATAATTTATATAATTGTATGATAATGAATTGATTGTAAAGATATTGAACAGATGATCTGTACGTTGAAATCGTTTTATTAAAGCATAAAATTTACTTAATACCTACTTATTCATGTCCCCAAAATCAATCATTCCATTATTAATTTATCTAACACTACCAAAAATCTAGGTATCCGTTTATTTTTGTGCAATAAATCAATCGTATATTAATGTCAACAACCGTTTCTGTTATTTTAGAAATTATCAAGATTACTGTCCCAGCGCTTATCGTGTTTGCAACGGTTTATTATTTGATGAAAGAATATTTTGGAAGTCAGCTTCGAATGAAGTCGATGGATTACAAACAAAAGGCAACGAGTACGACAGTGCCTTTAAAATTGCAAGCTTACGAGCGGCTCTCCCTTTTTTGTGAGCGAATTGACTTACCAAGCGTTACATTGCGGGTTCGTGAAAACGGAATGACAGCATCTGATTTGAGAATGTCGATGATGATTGCCATTCAACATGAATTCGAACACAACATTACACAGCAAGTTTATGTTTCTCAAAATTTATGGGAAATTATAAAAATTGCCAGAGATAATAGTCTCAATATTTTGGACACCATTTATGAAACCATTGATCCCAAAGCCGATGGTGCAGCATTTGCAAAAGCGATCTTAGCATATCACCAACAACAAGGTAACCCGATTCTTCCAAGAGCATTGCAAGCCATTAAAGAAGAAGCAGGTATATTGTTATAAATTTCAAATCATGAACCTACGAATTTTTATTTTAGGGCTTAGTATCATTACTTTATTGGGTTGTACTAAGGTAATGCATGTTTCCAATACTGAAATACAGACTTATCAATTGTCCAATGAAGAAATCACTGCAGATAAAGCGGTTGATGAGTTGATTAAACCCTACCGAACAAAATTAGATAAGGTGATGAATGAAGTAATCGGCTACACCGAAACCGATCTTTTCAAGTCCCAACCGGAAGGAACCCTAAACAATTGGATGGCAGATGCAGTGCAATATCAAAGTACCAAACATTTTAAGCAAAAAGTAGATGGTACCATCCTGAATTATGGAGGAATCCGAATCCCTTCAATTGCAAAAGGTGAAATCACGAGAAGCAAGATTTTTGAATTAATGCCTTTCGATAATGAAATTTTATTGTTAGAATTAGATAAATCGACACTCACCGAGTTGTTGAACACCATTGCAGTCAACGGTGGTTGGCCAATAAGCAAAGAAATTAAAATGACGATCGACAATGGGAAAGCTACCAATGTTGAAATAAATGGAGAACCCTTGACCAATAAAATCTATCAAGTTGTCATTCCGGATTATGTAGCGAATGGTGGTGACAATTGTTTTTTTCTTGCCGATCGTAAAAGAGTTCGTTTAGGGGTTTTGGTTAGAGATGCGTTGTTGGCGCATGTGGAAGAAATTACAGAGAAAGGGGAGAAGATTAATGTGGTGAAAGATGGAAGATTGACGGTGCGATAGTTAGCACATATTTTATAACACATCGTACACATTGCCAAGAGTATGTATTTATAACACATAGACCAGAGTAGAAACATAGAACCACATAGATTAAGGTTGTGACAATCACTAGCTATGTAAATCTATGTATCTCTGTGATCTATGTGTTAAAATAAATAATGGTCTACATGCTAAAACCTGAATTACACTGCTAGTGATAAACTTTTCATTTTCCCTTTTATATTCATTTCTCCCTATTCAATAATCCCTATTCAATTTACCCATTACCATTGATATTGCCATTGATATTCGTATCTTTGCGCCCTATGAAATTAATTCGAAATTTCTGTGTAATTGCACATATTGATCATGGAAAAAGTACGCTTTCTGACCGTTTGTTAGAATTCACAAAAACGATTTCTGAACGGGAGATGAAAGATCAAGCATTGGACAGTATGGATTTGGAGCGTGAGAAGGGAATCACCATTAAAAGCCATGCAATCCAATTGTACTATGATCACCCGGATGGCAATAAATACACGTACAACTTAATTGATACACCAGGACACGTAGATTTCTCATATGAAGTTTCACGATCGATTGCGGCATGTGAAGGAGCGTTGTTGTTGGTAGATGCATCTCAAGGAATCCAAGCACAAACCATTTCAAACTTATATTTAGCGATCGAGCATGATTTGGAAATTATTCCAATCTTGAACAAAGTGGATATGGAAAGTGCGATGATTGATGAAGTGTCTGACCAGATTATTGATATGATTGGTTGTAAGAAGGAAGATATCATTTTGGCTAGTGGAAAAACTGGTCAAGGGGTGGAAGACATATTGAACGCGATCAAGGACAGAGTACCTGAACCAAAAGGTAGTGTTGATGAACCATTGCAGATGTTGATTTTTGACTCTGTGTTTAATTCATTTAGAGGTGTCATCGCTTACTTCCGAGTTTTAAATGGAACGCTGAAAAAAGGGGAACGGGTACGTTTTGTTAATACTGGGAAGGAATATAGTGCAGATGAGATTGGGATTTTGCAAATCAACCAAATTCCTAAAAAAGAAATCAAAGCTGGAAATGTTGGGTACATCATCACAGGTATCAAAGCGTCCAAAGAAATAAAAGTTGGCGATACGATTACCCATGTGGATCGACCTTGTGACGAAGCAATCCATGGTTTTGAAGATGTAAAACCAATGGTCTTCGCTGGTATTTTCCCAATTGATAATGATGACTTCGAAGATCTAAGAGATAGTTTAGAAAAATTACAACTCAACGATGCATCTTTAGTTTTCGAACCAGAATCCTCTGCAGCATTGGGTTTTGGATTCCGTTGTGGATTCTTAGGAATGTTGCACTTGGAAATTATCCAAGAAAGATTATCCAGAGAATTTGATCAAGATGTGATCACGACAATTCCGAACGTTGGATATTTTGCCTACACCAAGAAAGGAGAAAAGATAAAAGTCAATACACCAAATGACTTACCAGATCCGACTGTTTTAGATCGAGTAGAGGAGCCATATATCAAAGCACAGATTATTACCAAACCAGAATATTTTGGAACAATCATGTCATTATGTATGGATAAGCGTGGTATGATGACTAACCAACACTACTTGACACCCGAACGAGTGGAAATGACTTTCGAATTACCACTAGCAGAAATCGTTTTTGATTTTTATGACAAATTGAAATCAATCTCAAGAGGGTATGCGTCTTTTGATTATGCACCCGTTGACTATCGTGCTTCTGATTTGGTGAAAATGGATATCTTATTAAATAGTGAACCCGTTGATGCGATGTCAGCTTTGGTACACCGTACAAAAGCGGCAACTTTTGGTAAGAAGATTTGCAAAAAATTAAAAGAGTTACTGCCACGTCAACAATTTGTTATTGCTATCCAAGCTTCCATCGGTGCAAAGATCATCGCCAGAGAAACCATCTCTGCCATGCGTAAAGATGTAACTGCAAAATGTTATGGTGGTGATATCACTCGTAAGCGTAAGCTGCTTGAAAAGCAGAAGAAAGGGAAGAAGAAGATGAGACAAATCGGAAATGTGGAAGTGCCACAAAAAGCATTTTTGCAAGTTTTAAAACTGGATGAATAAATTGTTTTTGAAACAAGAAAAATACAAAGCGGAATGAAGTAAAATTTGTTCCGCTTTTTTAAATTTTTAAAATACGCATATTGCGTATTTGTCTATTAATGCTTAACTTTGAAAATGAAAGTAAAATTGCATAAATGGCTGAACGTTGAAAATCATTGCAATAAAAACAAAGTAATGCTGAACGCCTTTATTGATTTTAAGAGTCAATTGCCTTATTGTGATTGGAAAATTCCAAGTGATATGATTAAAAGTTTTAGAACTGCTGATATCATTCAATGTAAAAACAAATCATTCAACAGAGTCATTTTCAATATAGGTGGTAATAAATATCGATTAATTTGCGGATATAAATTCGGAAAATCTCAAGCAGTTTTATACATCCGTTTTGTTGGAACTCATAAAGAGTATGATCAATTAAAAGACGTTTGTGGAATTGATATGTTTAAATAAACAATGGTCATGAAATACAAAAAAATAACAAATATAAAGCAATACAATAAGTATTGTGATCAACATGCAAAGCTTTTCGAAAAGGGAAAAGCAAAAGACAAAGATGAAATCGAATTGCTGGAAATTCTGATTGAAGAATATGAAAATCGGGTTTCTAAAATTCAGCTTAAAGATTTCAACCCTGTTGAATTATTAAAATCAATGCTAGTTGCGAATAATTTAACTCAAGTTGAATTTTCGAAAGCATTAAATGTATCTCCACAATTAATTAATGATATATTAAACTTCCGAAGAAATATTAGTAAAAGTCTTGTTGTAAAATTTGCTAACTTTTTTTCAATGTCTCAAGAAGCTTTTAGTCGTCCTTATAAATTACATAAGAAGGTTGTAAGTATTCAGAAATATCCTGTTCATGCAGATGAGGTTTTAGACACTTTAAAAGAAGGTAGACGTAGGGCAAATTATAAAAGACGAAAAAAGAGCTCGAAGAAAAAAGTAATTAAAACTGAAACAGTATTGGTAAAGTCAGTTTCTACTAAAAACAAAAAACCTAAAGGAAGAGATGATTTGAAAAAGATTTCAAGAATCGGAAAAAAAATGGAATCAATACTGAATGCTGCGGATATCTTTACATATGCTCAACTGGCTAAAACGTCCAAGAAAAGAATTAAGGAAATTTTAGCCAACCAGGGAATTGCAACAAAACGATACAATGCTGAAGAATGGCCTAAAAAAGCTAAGGAAGTATTGTTAACAAACTAACTAAAAAAATACAAAGCGGAATGAAGTAAAATTTGTTCCGCTTTTTTAGTGCTATACCGTGAGTACATATATTGCGTCAGTCAAAAAATTATATAATACAAATTGTACTCTGGACGAGTACGACGCCTATACTCAGAATGACAAGCGTATATTGCAGGATTCAGAATAATTATAACAATATGAAGCCTATTTCCATGACATTGCCCTCAAGCCTGGGCTGCTAAGTTCTGAAATGCTCCAAGGGAGCTGAAACACTAAAAATGGGTATCGCCCATTTGGTAAAAACGGCCTGTATGTAGTTTAGCGCCAAAGGTGCGAAAGCATTTCAAATTTTAGAATGGTTCGATATTGAACACAAAAAAAAGGTGACCTGATTTTCATCAAGCCACCAAGGTATATAACACGCTCTTTTTTTGGAGTCAATTTTTGTAATTGAAGAACCTATTATTTAGGTAAAGACATATCTCTTGAGTTTGCTTCTTCGAAACATTTTAAAAATGAGTCAAGTTCAAGGTGTGTGTAATTTGTTAAGCTACAATAAGATTTCTTTCAGATTTCTTGAAAGCAAGTTAATAAATAACTTAATAAGTTGTATGTTTTTTGTTAGAATAAATTTGTATAATTCGATTTTCGAAAGTAGGATGAACAACTGTTAATTTCAAGAAACGTCATTAATCTTTTTCCAAGGATTTGCCGCTTCTAATTGATAACTTAATGCTAACAATAATTTTTCACAGCCATGATTCGCTGAAAATAACATTCCGATTGGCAAATCATTTTCTTTATCGTGTTGGAGTGGGAGAGAAATCGAAGGCGCACCATTTACATTTGAGTAAGGTGTAAAACAGGTCCATGCTTTAATCCGGTCAAACAATTGATGTCCATCCATGTTCATTCCGAAGTAACCAATTTGGGGAGTGATTGCGGTTACGGTTGGTGTAGCAAGTATTTCTATATCTTCTTTTTTCAAAAATTCCTGATAAGTAAAATAAGATTGCCGCAAACGTCGAACAGCCATTGGTAATTTCAAACTACCTCTCATAAAATCTGAAGCCAATGCATTGGTTAGATTACTCAATTTTTTCGGGTCAAATGGTTTTGGTAAATTAAATCGACCTAATTTTTTAACCGCCCAAGTATTAAAAGCCCACAACAATTTGAAATCAGCAACCATCTGCAGATTGACAGGATATTTGACAGGTTTTAATTGATGACCTAGATCTTCTAAAAGATGTAAAGTCGATTGATACGCTTGATGGGTTGCATTATCCATCTGGTAGACTTCTGATGAAGCTTCTATGTATCCAATATTTAATTTTTGTTGTAAAGGTGTTTTTACTAAACCGATTGGCGTTAAGTTTTTGTTCTGGTAATATTTTTCAGCTTCTGCATAAAAATAAGCAGTATCTCTCACCGATCGCGTGATAACACCATCTATACATATTTCCACTAATTGCTGATCAAAACAACTTGACAATAAGATCCGTCCTCTAGTAGGTTTCAGACCAACGACTCCACAACATGCAGCCGGGATACGGATTGAGCCACCACCATCCGCAGCATGCGCAATCGGTAGTACACCCGCAGCTACTAATGCGCCTGCACCACCTGATGAGCCGCCAGCAGAATGATTTGGATTCCAAGGATTGACGGTCGGATCAGTATGTGGAAATTCAGTCGAACAAGTAAACCCAAATTCAGGCATGGTACTCGTCCCCATATTGATAAATCCCATCGACAGAATCTGTTTAGCAATAGGGTCTGTTTTCGTTTGAGGTTTAGCACCAACCAAAGCTTCTGTTCCAAAATGAGTCGGAATACCTTTTACAAAAGTCAAGTCTTTGAAGTAAATGGGTATTCCACTGAAGAATCCATTGGAAGATTGAGCTGCATCTTTTATTGCTTGTTCATAATTTTCAAAGACAATAGCGTTGATGGTTGGATTGACTTTCTCGGCTCTTGCAATGGTTGCACGAATTATTTCCGCTGGAGAAACATCCCTATTCCATACCAACTCAGCTAATGCGACGGCATCATTTTCTACAAGGATATCATTTGAAAAAGAGTGAATTCGATTTGGCATACGATGGATTTTTATCAAGGTACGAATAAATAAAATATCGAAACATGTTCTTTTAATCTTCCCAAAGTATAACTTACAGCAATTCCGTGAACAAGATTGGTGACCTGACTGTTGCTAGTGTTGACGAAAATTTCTTCAATTCGCAAGAACAAATTTTGCTAGTTAATTTAAAAAAGATAAAAATTGTATGCATTTTTCAAAAGCTGATATCATTGACTTATCTCGTGTTAAACGATTGAATATGATTAATTCCGTTTCTGGAATTAAACCTGGAAATCTAATCGGTACCCAATCCAATGACGGAAATACGAATCTGGCCATCTTTAGTTCAATTGTACATTTAGGGAGTAATCCTGGTTATCTTGGTTTTGTGATGCGACCCGATGAAGAAGTTCGGAGACATACCTTTGAAAATATTAAAGCAAATAAATGTTTTACTGTGAATCATATTCATCCTGATTTTGTTGAAAGAGCGCATTATACTTCAGCAAAATTTGAGGCCGAGATTTCTGAATTTGACATTTGTAAATTGACGGAAGAATATCTGTATGATTTTCCGGCGCCTTTCGTCAAAGAAAGTGTTTTGAAAATGGCGCTACGTCATGTAGAAAGTATTCCTATCAAATCGACGAACACAACAATGATAGTAGGAGAGATTCAACATTTGATTGTTCCAGATCACTCGATGAATGAAAAGGGATATATTGATTTGAGTCAAACAAACGCGATTGGTATTTCGGGATTAAATTGTTATTATACGGTAGAGAAGATTCATGAATTCCCTTATGCTCGGGTAAATGAAATCCCAGATTTTGAGAAAGGGTAGGAGTCCAAAACAAAAAAGCGGAATAAGATCATACCATCTTATTCCGCTTTTTTGTTATCTTTTGTATTTTTGAAATTACTTTTCAATTATTCATTTGATCATTGCAGTGTGAACTTCACGTACTGTCGAATCGGACAACGGATAAGCGAGCGTAGCAATGTGACGGAAAACGGACAACGGCCTAATTCTGAACATCATAATCACTATCCTTTGTCTTCACGGTTCTTTCAAACAATGATTCTACAAACATTTTTTTATTAAACACTTGTAGTTGTTCGATACCTTCACCGATACCGATATACTTAATTGGAATTTTGAATTGATCAGAGATACCGATTGCAACACCACCTTTTGCGGTTCCATCTAATTTTGTCAAAGCTAAACAAGTTACATCTGTAGCAGCGGTAAAATTCTTTGCTTGTTCGATTGCATTTTGACCAGTCGTTGCATCCAGTACCAACATCACATCATGTGGTGTTCCTTCCAATCTTTTAGACATTGATTTTTTAATCTTCGTCAACTCGTTCATCAAATTGACTTTATTGTGCAAACGACCGGCAGTATCCACTATGGCCACATCGCAACCCCATTTTTCTGCATACTCCATTGTTTCATAAGCAACAGCTGCAGGGTCTGTATTCATTCCTTTTGTGAAAAAGTCACAACCTACGCGGTCTGCCCAAATTCTTAATTGACCAACTGCGGCTGCTCTAAAGGTATCACCGGCACCGATGACTACTTTGTGACCACGTTGGTGCAATTGATAAGCCAACTTACCGATCGTTGTAGTTTTTCCAACACCGTTTACACCGACGACTAATAAAGTATAAGGTTTGACACCGACAGGAATCACGAAATCTTCAACATCTTCTGTGTTATTTTCAGAAAGCAATTGGACGATTTCATCTCTCAGAATGACATCTAATTCTGCGGTACCAACATATTTATCTTCCGCAACTCTTTTTTCAATTCGTTCTATAATTTTTATGGTGGTGTCCAATCCGACATCTGAAGCAATTAAGATAGCTTCTAATTCATCCAATACTTCAACATCAACTTTATCTTTTCCAGCAACTGCTTTGGAAATTTTTTGGAAGAAAGAAGTTTTAGTTTTCTCAAGACTTTTATCGAGGTTTTCTTTCTTTTCTTCTTTGCTAAATAATTTTTTGAAAAAACCCATAGTGTAGAGTGGTATGTACTTTGTTAATTCAAAGCATAGTTAGTAAATATAACAAAGGCCTTTCTATTACAGAAAAGCCTTTATATAAGTTGGTCAAGTTATGTCTTATTTCTTGTCAGCGAAAAATTCTTTCACTTTGTCTTTGTGGATCATCAACTCTTTGTAAGTATACTTACCTGTGTCTTCGCACTTGATACTTTTAATTACTTTCACAAAATCTCTTCCTGATCCTTGGTTAGCTGCTCTTTGTGCAACTCTCGCGTTCTTTGATACTTTAGCCATGATGTATTGATTTTAAAATGTTGCTAAATATTACTTGATTTCTTTGTGAAGGGTTACCTTCTTCAATACTTTATTGTATTTCTTCAACTCCAATCTGTCTGGAGTATTCTTTTTATTTTTTTGAGTAATGTAACGAGAAGTCCCTGGTTGGCCAGTCGCTTTGTGCTCTGTGCATTCCAAAATAATCTGTTGTCTATTACCTTTTGATTTCTTAGCCATTTTCTATATGGATTAAATAGTTTATTAAAGATTAGATAGCGTCAAACTACAGTTTAACACCCGTGTCAATACCTTTGCGTTCCAATTTTTTTAGGTAAGCAAAGATTCCCAATTTATTGATGGTACGAATCGCAGAAGTAGAAACTTTCATAGTTACCCACTTATCTTTTTCTGGAATATAGAAACGCTTCTTTTGAAGGTTTGGAATAAAACGACGCTTGGTCTTTCTATTTGAGTGGGAAACATTATTTCCAGTAATTGGGCGCTTTCCAGTAAGCTGACAAACTTTTGACATGTCTTTTAGTTTTTTATTAGTTCCTCATATCGAAAATACTACATTATATAGTGTAACGATAATCATTATTATCAAATCGTGACCCCGGCAGGGTTCGAACCTGCAACCTCCTGATCCGTAGTCAGGTACTCTATCCAGTTGAGCTACGGAGCCAACATTTAGTTCATTTGTTTAGATATATATGAAAAAATTCAATAATATCTCACTTTACAGTCCTTTCATAAAAGGACGCGCAAAGATACTCAAATAGAACTAAAATTCTAAAGGTTCAGTTCGAAAATGTCCTCGAAATTGATGGTTTTTTGCTGAAATGTCAAGATTTTCTTAATTAGGGTTGAAATTTTAGTGAAAAGTTGATGTTCGAGTAGGTTTATTTTCTTCGATGAAGTCTAAGTAAAGGTAAATTTGAGTGCAAGTTTAGTCTGCCCGACACAGGCAGGCATCCTCTAATCCCGAGTAATACAAATTGTAGTCTATAATTACGGTTATCTTTGAGAAAAATTTCCCGATATCTTCGTTAGAAAGCCCTGTCTGCTTGGCGCAGTCAGGCAGGCTAGCCGTAACTAAGGCTATGTCTACGTTTTCTGCCTTGATCTCGAAAAATTTCCTTCCAAATATATCCGCACTTTTAGACTACAATTTGTATAACTCGGATAGGCCCTTCCTTTAAAAAAGGAAGGGGAGCACGTGAAGAGCACGTGAAGAAAACGTAAATATAATGTTTGGATTTTAATGTTTTAGCTCCGCATCCT
>CALFWW010000255.1 GCA_937928575.1 uncultured Saprospiraceae bacterium
CTTCGTTAGAAAGCCCTGTCTGCTTGGCGCAGTCAGGCAGGCTCGCCGTAACTAAGGCTATGTCTACGTTTTCTGCCTTGATCTCGAAAAATTTTCCTTCCAAATATATCCGCACTTTTAGACTACAATTTGTATAAGTCAAAATCCTATACATTGACAAAATCCTACACATTGACTTGAGATCAACGAAATCAAGTCAATGTATAGGATTCACAAAGTTGAAGTATTGAAATAAAAACTTCAATATTGCTTACTTAACGGTAACCGTAATTTCGCCCCATTTTGCCGCCCCCAAAGTCAAACTTCTTTCAACTGGCAAACAACCACCTAAATATACATTGTACTCCCCTTTGTCTACCATCAAATCACCAACATCTGAATAGGTAGAAAAGTGAGACGCATCCAACTTAAATGAAATTTTCTTGGTCTCATTAGGTTTCAAAGTAATTCTTTCAAAGGATTTCAAAGATATAATTGGATCATCCAACGGTCTATTCTTCTTGGAGATGTATAATTGCACTACTTCATCTGCAGTTATTTGACTTTGGTTGGTAACTTCTATACTAACCGTAATTTTCTTGTTATTTTTTAAAACCTTAGCGCTTGTACGTGCATTGTTGTATTCAAAATTGGCAAAGCTCAACCCAAAACCGAACGGAAACAACATCTCTTGTTTTGCAAATCGGTAGGTTCTATTTTTCATATTGTAATCCTCGTAAGGCGGCAAATCATTGATGGATTTGACAAAACTTACAGGTAATTTACCAGAAGGGGAATATTTTCCAAAAATCATATCTCCAACAGCTTGACCACCTTTTTCTCCTGGATACCATGCATAGATCACAGCATCAGCAAGTTCATAAACTTCAGGAATTGAAATAGCACTACCACCCGTGATGACCACTACCAGTTTTTTATCTTTAGCTTTTGCACGCATCAACTTTAAGTACTCGATTTGATGTGGCGGCAACGTGATGTTTGTTCTATCTCCCGCACTGGTTGAAGCGATGGCTTCACCTTCTTCTCCTTCTAAAAGTTGTGTAATTCCCATGCAAGCAATCGTTACTTCTGCAATCTCAGCTTCTTCAGAAAACCAATCCATTGGGTTGACATTTTTTCTATCCAAAAGCGAACCTTGTACATATCGAATTGCTGTATGTTCGGAAACATTTTCTACGATACCTTCAAGTAAAGTTCTCATATCTCCACTCAGACCATAATAATTAGCCAATAAAGCTTGCATATCTCCCGCAGTAGGCCCTGTGACAAAAACGCTTTTGATATTTGGATCAAGTGGCAAAACATTGTCCTTATTTTTCAACATAACAATACTTTTTCGAGCCGCTTCATAGGTCAAATCTAAGTGCTTTTGAGAACGAACTACCTCTTTTGAGATTTTATCAAAAGGTACACTTCCAACTGGATCAAACAAACCCAGTTTAAAACGAGTTGGGAGTAGTTGTTTTAGGTTGGCATCGATCTCTGCTTCAGAAGTCAATCCTGCAGCAATTGCTTCTTGTAATGCTGGATAAGTATTTCCACAGTTTAGATTACAACCTTCATTTAAAGCGATAGCAGCAGCCTCTGTTTTGTTAGCCGCTATTTTATGACCTTCATAAAAATCCTGAATAGCCCAACAATCCGATACAAAGTATCCTTTAAAACCCCACTTTTTTCTCAAAACTTCTGTCATCAAATATGGATGTGCACAACAAGCGACTCCATTTGTTTGATTATAAGCGCCCATTACACCTTCCACTTTGGCATCCACTACTAACGCTTCAAAAGCTGGTAAGTAAGTATTCCACAAATCTTTTTTGGTGACAATTGCATCAAATTCGTGGCGCAATTTTTCTGGACCACTGTGAACAGCATAGTGTTTTGCCATTGCTGCAACCTTCATGTGATTTGGATTGTCTCCTTGTAACCCATTGACAAAAGCGACTCCCAGTTGTGAGATAAGATGTGGATCTTCTCCATAAGTTTCCTGTCCTCTCCCCCATCTTGGATCTCTAAATAAATTGACATTCGGAGACCAAAATGTCAATCCAGAATAACGATCAATGTAGCCTACTTTTCTATTTTCATTAAATTTGGCACGTGCTTCATCAGAAATTGCCGTACCAATTCGGTACATCAAGTCCGTATCAAAAGATGCTGCCATCCCTATTGCCTGTGGAAAGACGGTTGCTTTTCCATTTCTAGCAACACCGTGTAGACATTCGTTCCACCAGTTGTAAGCAGGCACACCTAATCGCTCAATGGCTGGTGAAGCAAACATTAATTGACCCACTTTTTCTTCGAGGGTCATCCGGTCTACCAAATCATCAACCCGTTGTTTGATTGAAAGTTTAGTGTTTTCAAATTCATATTTTGAATTTTGAGAAAAAATAGACGTGTTGAAAATCAAGCACAAAATAACCACAAGGAATTTTATGACGGTTTGACTTTTAAAAATTTTCATAGTAAGATATACTTTTTGCAAAATGAGTTTTAAAGTATAAAAAGGGTATTCCTTTTTTCAACGTTTTTAAAATAGTTTCAAAATTATTCTAAGATCATTTTTTGAAAAAATCTATTTCCATCATCAGTAGTAATTTGGAGAAAATAGATGCCTTTTAAATCATCAAATTTCACTTCAGAAATTCCACTTGAGATGGTTGTTTCAAAAACCTTGATGCCGCTTGGCTCAAAGAGGGTAACCACTGCCTCATTTGTATTTTCTCTTTTAATTGTAAAGAAGTCTTTAGCTGGATTTGGATAAACAGCAATAGATGGTTTAGAGATATTCTCTAGAGATGTTTGAATATTATCGCAGACAATCGTGATACTTTCATCATTGACTAAATTAAACGTTTCAGTAACTGGCTGACCATTGCAGATGTACGTGATTTCATGAGTACCTTTAAATAGGTCATCCGAAAATAAGCCATTTGAATCTGAAGCCACTTGCCTATCTGTCCACCATTGATTGAATACTAAATCGACAAACATATCACCTGCTGGTGTTCTGGACCAATCTTCTCTAAAGAGATTGGCTCCATAATTCAACCAAGTAGAACCGTCCCAAAAATTCCAAAAAAGAAATCCATCAACACTTTCATGACTAAAAACCGCTGTCATAAAATCGCGTAGATAATTGGCTCCTAACTCTTCGGAGACACTGGAACTCATATCAAATTCTGTTATTTTTGCTGTCAATCCAAAACTATCATAAAAGTCATCTAAGGTTCCAAGAATATCAGGAATACCATTTGGGAAATCACCGATGTGCCCTTGAAAGCCAATTCCTTCGAGTGGTGCACCAGCGTCTAATAATTCTTGAATTCTTGCTTTTTTTGTGTTGTATTGTGTTCCACTAGTATTTCCCAAAGTCATTGTTACATAATCATTGTAATACATCTTGGTGTTTGGAGAAATTTCTTTTGCCCGCTTGAAAATATCTGCGTATAGTTCTCGCCCGGTGACATAATCTTGATAGTTTGAAAAGGGCCCTTCTAAATCTGTATTCAAGACAATCTCGTTGAGGACATCCCACTCCGTAACTTTATCACTTTCTAAACCAGGGTAAGTCAAAATTTCATTTAAACGACTTTCAATCCGAGTCCAGATATAATCTGGATTATTTGAATTTTGTTGAATATCATCTGGCAAATATTGCCAACCTGGCCAAACCAAGTTGTGTCCTCTAATTTTAATATCTTGATCTGCCAACCATGAAACAGCATTTACGAGTTCGGCGTGATTCACAAACCATTCACTTTCCCATCCATCCCATTTCATATCATTTTCAAAAACCACCCAATTAAATCCATGTCCTTGTCCATCGAGGTCTTTGATTTTATTTTCATAAAAGATATTTTGATCATTGTTGCCAGCAATTCTATTTGCGGTGATGGCAGAACCAAATGCAAACTCATGCTGCGTCATTTGAATATCCAGCGCTGCATTTTCGACAGGAGCTCCTGTACTTGTCACGACGTTGACTGTGAGCTTTGCTTTTCTCAAATTCTCTATTCTCTCTGAGGCCTCCAATCTCCAAGGTGCATCTGATTCAAAACCTTCATATTGATCGTTGTTCAGATCAGCAGGCAAATCATCTATGTTGATGGTGTTTGGATATTTGATGGCTGTAAAACCTCCAATTTGAATTGTTTGAATCTGATTACCCACATGAAATCCAAAGTCCAGTTGTCCTAAACTATGTGGTCCCAATGCAATATTTATGGGTATAAAATAGCGTGTCCATTCTTCGGAGATATTCATAGATGCATAAATTTCTTTTGCAAAATCAGATTGTCTTTCTGCGAAGAAATTTACATCACCGGTTCCTTCAGTGGTACGAATCCAAAAAACAAACAATACTTTTTCATTATTTCCAAGGGCAATACCATTATCCAATTTCCATCCAGCATCCCAAGGATTATTTCCTGCGTTGCTGACAATCATTTGAGATGCTTTAGAAAAATCTTGACCTGAAATATCAACAATCGACTCAAATCCGCCATAGTTCAGAACCTCATTCAAAATTCCTGTTTCTGTATTTTGAATGAGCCACTCACCAGCGGGTAAATTGTATTGAGACATTAATAAATTTTCAAGATCAGTGTGATAAGCATCTTGAGCAAACAATGTATTTGCAAAACAAAAAAGAAGGGACAGATATACTAATTTCATAACTTACTATTTTCTAACACTTGAGCTTTCGTATAGATTAAAAAATGACGGTTCCAACCAAAGTTGGAACCGTCTCCTAAATTTCTAAAATAAAAATTATTCTTTTACAACTTTAATTGCACTTGTATTCAAACCGTTGACCGTTACTTGTAAAAAATAAGTACCGCTATTTAAATTAGCAATCTCTAATTTCTCAAAATTATCTCCAGCCAGTTTGTTGGTAGTATTTTCTCTCAACACTACTCTTCCTAGCAAGTCGTATAATTGTAAGGTGACATCACTATTTTCAGTTAACTTCATACTCACACCTAATTGATCCGTTGCAGGATTTGGATATACACTAAGTGTTTCCAATTGAGGAATATTATCTACCGCTACCTCTAGTGGCATTCCAAATGAAATCCAATCAATAGTCAAAGTACCATTAAATTCTCCTACACCTGGGTCTATAAAAAACTGTAGTGCATCAACTCTTTGACCATCTACCGGACATGGTCCAGCAGCACAAGGTGTACCACCAAAACCACCATCTGTGTAGGTATTGGCATAGTCGTACGTCAAAATTTGATAATCTGTAGAGATATTATTTTGAGTAGAGGGATTTGATGTTACATATCCTTGAGAATCTTGCAGATCAATTCGGAGTACAGTACCATCGTTGGTTGATTTTGCGCGCACGTACAAAAGATCATTGCTTCCAACGGCGTCAATCGCCAAACTATCATTTGTAACTAAATCGTGTGCAGCATATACAATAGGTGCAAATTGGCCGCTAGTACCATCTCCTGCTATCATCCATTCTTCGCCTTCAATCGTACTTACCAATCCATTCATATCCGAAATATTATCCAAGTCCATACTTATGAAGTCATCCACATAATTAGGAATTCCAATTGGCCCTAATTCTACAATAGGAGATCCAAAAGATACCCAATCAATATCGATAGACCCATCAAACATACCGGTTCCCGGATCGATATAAAATTGTAATGCACTTACTCTTTCACCATCTACCGGACAAGGACCTGCTGAACACGACGTTCCGCCATAGCCACCATCGGTATACGTATTAGCATAGTCATACTCTATGACTGTGTATTCTGTTGTCAATCCACGAGTGGTTGCAGGTTCAGTAGTCCAAAAACCTTCAACATCTGTTAAGTCAATTCTTAATTGTGTGCCATCAACAGATGATCTAGCTCTGATGTAAATTTTGTCCATACTAGCGATTGTACTTCCAAGAATATCTTGACCATTTACTAAATCATGTAAACCATACGGTACGGCAGCAAATGCTCCTGTACTTCCATCACCTTGCATTGTCCAAATACTATTTTCAATTGAATTGGTAATTCCACCTGCGTCGCCGATAAATGAAAGATCATTGTTATCAAAGTGGTCTTGATAATTTGGAATACCGATAGGACCTTCGTCAGCTTCCATTGGTGCACCAAAAGATAAATAATCAATGGTAATTTCACCACTAAAGGCACCATCAACTGGGTTTGGATATAACAAAACAGTAGATATTTGAGAGCCATCAACTGCGCAAGGTCCGGCCATACATGGAGTACCACCAAAACCACCATCGAAGTAAACACTAGTAAAGTCAAATTCAAAAATAGTGAAATCACCTGTCACCACTTTGGTTAAAGCAGGTTGTGAAGTAATGTAACCTTCCACATCAATAAGATCGAGTCTTAATGGTACGTCAGATGTTGACTTCGCACGTACAAACACCTTGTTATTAGCGGTTGCATCCACTGTGATTGCTTCACCATCCATATTATGAAGTGAATAAGAAATTGCTGTATAAGGGGTACCAGTTCCATCTCCTGTGATTGTCCAATCAGATCCCATTTCTGTACTTACATATCCTCCTGCATCTGCAACAAAATCTGGTGTATTATTATTAAAATGATCTCCATATTGTAAAACTCCTGGAGGTGCAGGTGGTTCTAATGGATTTCCAAAAGAAATGTAATCAATAGAAACTTCACCTAAATATTGCTCGCCACCTGGATCAACAAAAATAGTCATCGTACTAATTCTAGTTGGATCCACAGGGCAAGGTGCTGTTGCAGGGGTACATGGCGTACCACCATAACCTAAGTCAGCAAAAGTACCGGTATAATCATATTCGTATGTTACGTATTCATCTGTCAAAATTTTCCCTAAGGAAGCTTGGGTAGTAGCAAAACCGTCAATATCCAAAAGATCAAATCGTAATACCGTACCTGGGGTTGTTGATTTTGCTCTCACATACATCTTGTTATTACCAGATACATCAATATCAATTTCTTCATAAGTAATTGGACTTCTGAAGCTGTAGGCAAAAGGGTCCCACATAGCACTTGTACCATCACCTGTCCAGATGATTTCAGAATTTGCTATATTCAAAACGTTGGTAAAACCACCTGGTACATTCACGATGTTGGTTAAGGAGCTATCCACATCGAAATGATCTTGAAAAACATCAGAAGTGATGTCTGTACTTGGCTCTTCACCGAAAGAAATGTAATCAATAACTACAGATCCACCGAAAGCTCCAACACCTGGGTTGATGAAAAACAACATGTTTACAATATCGGTTCCATCTACTGGACAAGGACCGGTTCCTGGAGCGCATCCAGTACCACCATAGCCAGCATCGATATATCCATCTGTAAAATCATATTCCAAGATCATAAATTCAGTAGTCAACGTCTTTGTCAAACTAACTTGTGTAGTTGCAAAATTTCCTGAATCTTGCAAATCCAATCGGAGTTGAGTTCCGATATTGCTCGCTTTTGCCCGAACATAAATTTTATTGTTACCGGTGGCATCCACTACGGAAGCTGTACCAGCTACTTGATCATGAGGTTGATAACCAATTGCATCAAATGGTCCACCAGTTCCATCAGCTGATATGATTAGTTCGCCATTGGATTCTTCAAAGGAAAAAGTTGCAGCACCTCCAATGAATGCGGGATCATCGTTATCAAACTGATCCAAGTACACTTGTGCTTCCATCGTATATGCGAAGCAACATAAACAAAATAAAGAAAGTAGTATTTTTTTCATAATATTCATTTAATGATAAAAAAAGGATTGAAGTATTTTTTTTACTAGTTATCTTAGAGAATCTCAACGATTCTTATATTATCAATGTTTGCCTCCAAAAGTAAATTAGAGTTTTCGGAGTTGTTCAAATGAACTTTAATTGTTTTGACTTTTTGTGGATCAATAATAATGCCTCCCAAATCTTTAAATCGATTTAGTGGGAAGCTTACTTTTCTCCAGCCTTCCCAATCAATTTTGAAAGTATGGGTAAAATCATTGGTGGAACCATCCCTTTCTAATAACACGAGTATTACATGAGTCACTTCACTTCCGTTACTATTTATTTCCATTTCAATCAATGCATTGTTTGCATCGGCGGTGATATCAAAAGTCTCGAATACATCTACGTCTTGTGAGTTACTTGCAGCTCCACCGAGCCAACCAATTTCCAGATCATCAGTTCCAGTCAGTTTCAAGAAATTGCCTTCAAAAGGATCAGGGTTCGCATTCTGCACTGCATTACTTCCATTTTCATTTACAAATCCTTCAAAGATCCAACTTTCCGTGTTAGATCGAACTCCGTTGCCATCAAAATCATTAACCAGTATGGTATTGGTAGAAAAGAAACGGACTGGTGAATAAGTATGCCCGCCGTTGGCCCACATACTTAGAAAACCTTTTTGAGCCCCTTCCGGAACAATAACTTTGAGTGAATCATCCATCAAGAGTGTTATTTCTGCCTTGATACTGTCATGAAACCAGAGATCGACAGGCTCAAAAAAATGTTCTCCATAGATGGTAATTTCTTCTCCCTCAGAAGCAGATTCTGGGAAAATGCTAAATATTTCTGGTGGTTCTTTGGTAACTGTAAAATTAGTTGTCACTGACCCACCTTCTGTTTCTATTGTAACAATATGTTCTCCTAAGGGAATGTTGTTAGGGATTCTAAATAACAATGCATTTTCAGAATTAAAGGCGGTATTAAAATTAACAACTTGATCACTGAATTTTAGAGAAATGATGTTTGCCAAATTAGACCCTTCAAAAGTCACTAAAGTTTCGGGAGGGCCAAAATCGGGATAAACAGCAAGCAATGCTGGCGCAGGATCTTTTTTGCAGCCAGTTGCAAGAACAGTTAATAAGAGTAAAAAGTAAAGGATATTTTTCATTACATTTTTTTTCAATTAAAAATTGGTACTAATACCCTGGATTTTGAGTTAAATTGGGATTGGTTTCCAGTTCTGTACTTGGAATCGGAAATAACAAATTATGCTGTTGAATATTTTTACCATGAAAAGTCAATTTTTCAATAGCTTCACCAGTTCTTATCAAATCAAACCAGCGTTGATTTTCAAAAGCAAATTCAACTCTTCGTTCGTGCAAAACAGTTTCTTTGTCGATCATTAGAAGTGGAGCTAAACCTGCTCTTTCCCGGACCAAATTAAAATAAAATAATGCTTCTGAATCAGAAGTGACCCCACCTTGTATTTCCATCAAAGACTCTGCATATGTCAACAGTACATCTGCATAACGTATAATAGAGGCATTTAATGGTGTACTCATAAAACAAATATTATCACCTCCTCCAACTACATATTTTTTAATATTCACGCCACTTGCTGAAGCGCCACTGCCAGGATAAATATATCCTCCATCTTCCGGGTTAAGGTTGGGATACGCTACATTGGGACTCATAATTGACCATTTTTTCCTAAGATCTTCACTTTCGAATGAATCAGCTATAGTTGTACCAGGTGGATTAACGGTTGGACTGGTTGGAATTTGAGAACCCCATCCATCTCTATCTTTGGTGATTCCTTCTCCCCAGGGTGCAAAAAAAGCTTGACGTGCATTTCCTGTTCCGAAATTGGCACAGCCTGTAAATTGTACCTCGAAAATAGATTCTGCATTATTATCCCCAGTAGCTAAATCGAAGTTGTCGGAATAATTTTCCATCAAACTATAGATTCCTAAGTCAATGACTTCTTTTGCACGATCTCTTGATTTTCCATACTCTTTTCTAGTTAAATGCACTTTTGCCAACAATGCTAATGCAGCACCGCTAGAGGCTCTTCCCACATCTACCCCATTTCGTAATATGGGTAAATGCTCGCTTGCAAACTCAAGATCACTTTTAATCCCTTCATAAACATCATTGAGTGGTGTGCGTGCATATAATAAATCAATATCAAATCTAGGGGCTTCTGTAATATAAGGGACCGATCCAAATAATCTTACCAAATCAAAATAAGCCAATGCTCTTAAAAATTGAGCTTCACCTAAAAATTCATTTTTGATGGATTGATCAAAATCTGATGCTATTATTTTTTCGATGACCACATTGGCGAGGGTTACGGCACGATATCTAATGGCCCATGTTGCTGCAACTGGAGGTGTGTCTCCATTCATTGTAAAATCGTCTATTGGCGTAAATTCCGGATCTGTTCCTCCTGCTTGGGTATTATCTGAAGGAATTTCCAACATCATCCAGCCTTTACCAGTCCAATCAATATTTTGTAGTACACTATAGATACCCAATAAGGCACTATCCATATCATTTTCTGTCTTGTAAAAAGTATCTTCTGATAATTGATCTAATGAACTCCGATCTAAAAATCCTTCACAAGAACTTAAGCCCAAAATAGCAATGACTATAAATATTTGTATTTTCATTGTTAGTAATTTTAAAAGTTTGCGTTCAATCCAAAAGTAAAAGAGCGTGGAATTGGATATCTACCATTTTCTACTCCGTTGACTAGCGGATTTTGATTGTATGATCCAACCTCGGGATCATAACCGGAATATTTTTGCCAAGTAAATAAATTTTGTGTGCTTGCATAAATTCGTAATCCTTGCAATTTTAATCGTAAAGCAGCATTCTTAGGTAGATTGTAACCTAATGTAATATTCTTGATTCTAACAAAAGAACCGTCTTCAATGTATCTAGTTGAAATTCTACGATTGGCGTTTGGATCAGATCCTGTTGCTCTTGGGACAGTATTGCTTGGGTTTGCATTTGTAAAACGATCATTTGCACTGACGACTTGATTTGTTAACCCAGCTAATCCTTCAATATCTCTTCTCATCAAGTTCAACACTTCATTTCCTTGAACACTTTGAACAAAAACGCTTAAGTTGAAATTTTTGAAATAAAAGTCATTTGTTAAATTAAAAGTAAAATCTGGATGAGGATTGCCAATAAAAGTTTGGTCACTAGCATTAATGATTCCATCGTCGTTTAGATCTTGAAATTTGATATCTCCCGCTCGAGTTTCATTAGATTGAAAAGGACTTTCTTGTACTTCTGCTTGCGTTTGAAAAATACCATCCATAACATAACCATAAAAAAGACTTATTGGTTGACCTTCTACGGTACGAGTTACTGGCAAACGCTGGACCGTTCCGATTAGGTTTCCATTGGAACCAAGATTGATCACACTATTTCTGTTTACAGAGAAATTTACACCAGACTTCCATTCAAATTTGCCGCTAATTGGGACCGTTTTTAGTGTCAATTCTATACCCCGATTTTCGATTTCTCCAATATTAACAAAAGGCGGATTTAGACTACCTGCTGTAAGTGGAATGAGTGCTGGCAACAACATTCCTTCTGCTTTTTTGACATAATAATCAGCGATAACTTCTAATCTATTATTGAAAAGTCCGAAGTCAACTCCGATATTAGTTTGAATGGAAGATTCCCAACGAACATTCGGATTTGCAATGTTATTGATTGCGAAACTCGATACAAGTTGGTCACCCATTACTGTGTTTAAAGACTGCAAATTGGACGCATAAGAATATAGGCCAATTTCTTGATTACCCACTGCACCATATCCAATTCTAAATTTCAGATTTGAAATAGTATTTACATCTTCTAGAAATTTTTCACTTGATGCTCTCCATGCAAATGCTGCGGATGGAAATGTTCCATATCTATTGTTGGGACCAAAACGAGATGAACCATCAACACGGAGTGTAGCTGTGACTAAGTATCGATCTGAAAACCCATAATTAAATCGTCCAAAATAAGATCTTAAAGCCCAGTGTCCTGCACCACCGCTTGTCTGCTGTTGACCGGGATCACCAAGAGAAATTTGAGTAAGTTCATTGTTGGGTAAATTTTCACGAGAGGCAGATAAAAACTCGTATCCACCAGCTTGTGCTTCATATCCCAGCAAGGTTGTTAGATTATGTTTTTCTCTGAATGTTTTTTTAAAGGTCAAAAGATGCTTGTTGATCCAATAGGTACTGTTGCTAATGTTTTTACGCACACCAGATTTTCCAAAAAAATTGCCTCGTTCGAAAGAAGGAAAGAAAGTATCATGATTGGAGAAAATCAAATCAGTTCCGAATTCAGTACGATAAGTTAGCCAAGGGAACAAATCCATTTCTGCATAAATATTAGCCAACAATCTTGTTTTTCTATTGACATCTTTTGTATCCAAAGCTCTCGCTACAGGATTGTCAAATGATAAGGTTACTTCCTCGGCCGGGCCTGCAAAAGTACCATCTACATTTCTTACTGGAGCATTTGGTACCATTAATAGAGCGGTATAAATTACACCATTACTATTGTCATTGAAGGTGATATTTTCGCTTGTTTTTGTAGCTAGCAAACTATTTCCTATTCTAATTTTATCAGTAAGTTTGTGATCGAGATTAAATCTGGTAGAGATTCGATCAAATTTAGATCCAATGACAATTCCTTCTTTGGAGTGAAAGCCACCTGCGACAGCAAAAGTTGTTTTTTCTGATCCACCAGAAAGTGTAAGTTGATAATTTTGCATTCCCGCTCTACGGAAAACTTCATCTTGCCAGTCCGTTCCATCTCCCAACAATTCTGGTCTTTCAAATTCATCAATATCAAACCAAGCGATATCATCAAAGTATTCTGCGTATTGTCGTAAGTTCATTACTGGAATTTTCCTAGCAATTTCTTGAACGCCATAATAGGTTTCGAAGTCAAGTTTTGATCGTCCTTTTTCCCCTCTTTTAGTGGTGATCAATACGACTCCATTGGCAGCTCTAGCGCCATAAATTGCAGTGGCGGAAGCATCTTTTAATATTTCAATGGATTCAATGTCATTCGGATTGATGGTGTTTAACGCATTCGGATTTTGACCTCCACCATCAAGCTCACTAAAATTGGTAGAAGTACCTTGGTTATCACTGACGACAGGAATTCCATCAATCACATAAAGTGGTTCGGCAGTAAGTGTTGATCCAATTCCTCGTATCCTAATAGAAACACCACCACCAGGAGCACCAGAATTTTGAGTAACCAAAACACCAGCTGCACGACCTTGCAATGCTTGATCCAAACTTGATTGAGCCGTTTGCTTCAATTCTTCGGAAGATACTGAAGATAATGACCCTGTCAAATCACTACGACGTTGGGACCCATAACCAATGACCACCACTTCATCTAATTGCTTTGTATCTTCTGTAAGTAACACATCAATAACGGATTTATTAGCCACCTCAATTTCAAAATCTACATAGCCAATATACGTGAATTGCAATGTTGCCTCACTGTCCACTTCTATCGAATAGGAACCATCAAAATCTGTAGCCGTTCCGAGTCCAGTCTTTTTTTCTATCACGTTGACACCAATGAGCGGTTCATTAGAATATTGATCTCTTACGATCCCTCGAACTTGAATCTTTCCATCTAAACTAGATAAGTTTGTATTCGCTGAAAAATCTATAGTAGCATTTGTTGCGTTTTGAGCTACGATAAAAAACGGGCAGCAAGAAAGAATCAGAATGCAAAATTTGATTAATAAAAATTTGTATGACAATATGTTTTTATTTCGTTCCATAGATTTTGTTTTCAATAAATATTTTGTAGCACTGGTTTCAACAAAAAAAGTAGTGATATAATAAAGTATTTTTAACCAGTAAAATATCCCAAAATACAGATCACAATTACAATGAGCAATACAGAAGCTGCAATATCCAGCATACCATAACTATTTTTATTATTTCCTTTTTGCTCGGCAGACAAAGTACCAAAAGTTAATCCACTGATTTGATCGTATGCTGGAGCAGGAGTAGCAAGACTAACCATTGAATTGACGATCACACATCCAATAAACATAAATATTGCCATGTGCGCAAAATTAATATTAGCAAATGCCGCCCATAGACCAATATCTCCTGAATCAACAGTAAGTTCCGCGACAATTCTTAAAGTTCCTATTAACAATCCAAAAAATAATGTTGCTATTGCGCCTTGTGCATTTGTTCTTTTCCACAATACGCCCATCAAAAAGACAGCGGTGATAGGCGGTGCAAGGTAGGATTGAACTGATTGTAAATAATTGTACAAAACACCTCCACCAATTTTTTGCATGATCGGTATCCAAAGTATTCCTAGCAATACAATTACGACTGTGGCCCATCTCCCGATTCTCACCAATTTCATTTCATCAGAACTCGGATACATTTTCTTAAAGATATCCACCGTAAATAATGTAGAAGCCGAATTAAAAACAGAGGCCAAGGAAGACATCAGTGCTGCCATTAAGCCTCCCGCTACCAATCCTTTGATACCTGCTGGAAGTAAAGTCTGCACCATCACCGGAAAGACTTCATCACTCCTTTCATAGGATATTAATCCTTTTTGTTTTAATCCAAATGCAATCATACCTGGTACTAGGAAGATAAAGATTGGTAATAATTTTAGATATGCACCAAAGATGGCTCCACGTCTTCCTATCTTGATGTTGTGCGCTGCAAGTGTACGTTGTACGATGTACTGATCTGTACACCAATACCAAATTCCTACAATTGTACCTCCAAGTAATAATCCAGTCCAAGGATAATCCGGGTCTGATGATGGTCGCCACATGTTGAAGTGATCAGAACCAACCGTTGCTTTCAATTCTCCCCATCCACCTATGGCTTCGAATCCCATATAAGTCAGATACATAGAACCCAAAATGAGGATCACTGTCTGAAATGCTTCAGTGTAAATAACAGCTCTCATCCCTCCCAACACTGTATACGCGCCAGTAATCAAAACAGTACCTAAGGCACCATAGATAAACGGAATTCCAAGCAATTGAGAAACTACAACTCCACCTGCATAAATAGTTACAGAAACTTTGGTTAAGACATATCCAAATATGGAAAAGATAGAAAGAAACCATCTTGACCTACTATCAAATCGTTTCTCCAAAAACTCTGGCATTGTGAATACGCCACTCCGCATGTAGAAGGGTAAGAATAACCAACCCAATAATAACACAATCCATGCATGCAATTCATAGTGCGCCATCGGCATCCCTGATTCTGCTCCTGTACCGGCGAGTCCTACGACGTGTTCGGAACCAATATTGGAAGCAAAAATAGAAGCACCAATCACAAACCAGCCAGCATCTTTTCCTGCGAGGAAATAATCTTCAGTTGTATTGTTATTTTGACGGATTACCCAGATAGCTACTGCAAATAATACAGCAAAGTAACTTCCTAATACAATCCAATCTAATGTGACGAATCCAGTCATTATCGTGTATATCTATTTATGAGTTGTTCTAGTAATTCTTGTTTACCACTTATCTGATCAGGTTCTCCTGCTTTCATGGCATAGTCTCTGAGTTGAGTCAAATCCATTTTACCTGATGTAAATGCGCTTCCTTTATCAGTCTCGAAACTAGCATATCTATCCCGCTTTATTTTTAAATATGGCGAATCCGTTAATATATTGTTAGCAGCGATCAATGCACGTGCAAATGCATCCATACCTGCAATATGTGCAATAAATAAATCCTCTACATCTGTAGAATTTCTTCTGAGTTTTGCATCAAAATTAATTCCGCCACTTTTAAATCCATCCGCTTCTAAGAAGACCATCATCATCTGTGTCAACTCGAAAATATTCATTGGAAACTGATCGGTATCCCACCCATTTTGATAGTCACCTCTATTTGCATCCATACTACCAAATAGTCCGGCGTTGGCAGCAACTTGCATTTCATGCTCCATGGTATGACCAGCTAGTGTTGCGTGATTTACTTCAAGATTTAGGGCAAAATCATCCATTAGATCATATTCCCGAAGGAAACCGATCACAGTAGCAGCATCAAAATCATATTGATGTTTAGAGGGTTCCATTGGTTTGGGTTCAATTAGAAATTGACCTTTAAATCCTTGGGATCTACCATAATCTTTTGCGACATGTAAGAATCTTGCTAGATTATCTAATTCCTTTTTCATGTCTGTATTAAGGAGCGACATATAACCTTCTCTACCTCCCCAAAAGACATAATTTTCACCTCCCAATTTAATCGTTGCATCTATTGCATTCTTCACCTGTACTCCAGCTCTCGCGACTACATTGAAGTCCGGATTGGTTGCCGCACCATTCATGTAGCGTGGGTGTGAAAATAGATTTGCAGTTCCCCACAGTAATTTGACTCCAGATTCCTTTTGTTTAAGTAATGCATAATCTGTGATGAGCTGCATTCTGGATTCGTATTCTTTTATGCTATCTCCTTCATCAATTAAGTCTATATCATGAAAGCAATAATAAGGAACACCTAATTTGGTAATAAATTCAAAGGCTGCATCCATTTTATCTTTGCTTCGTTGGATGGGGTCAGCTGCTGTAGACCATGCCATTGGTCTGGTATTCGCGCCGAAAGGATCAGCACCGCCACCACAGAGTGAGTGCCAATAAGCCACTGCAAAACGAAAGTGATCTTCCATCGTTTTTCCAGCTACTTTTTGATCTGCTTGGTACCAACTGAAGGCCAACGGATTTTTGGAATCCTTTCCTTCATAATTAATCTTACCAATATTTTCAAAATACGTTTTGGAGCCTGTTACTATTTTTGTCATTTATTTGTTTCTCAATTGTGCTATTTAGCTATTTACTTAATTAACTTATTTACGTCATTTAACCAGGAATCATATGCCTTATCATAGACACCATTGGCATATACGGGTTCGTAGGTGTGTATAATTTTATTGTTATAAAAAACTTCATCCAAAGTTTTTACTTTGCCTAGCGTGTAAGCACAAGCTTTGGCTGCTCCTACACTTCCTGTTGTTTTTACCACTTGAATCGAACATTTCAATAAGTTGGCAATTGTAGTTGCAAATACATTGGATTGAAATAAATTATCATTTCCAACTTTAATCACACTTGGATGAATACCTAAATCTTTTAAAAGTTGGAATCCATATACAAAAGAAAAAGCGATTCCTTCGATTGCGGCGCGATAGATATGTCCATCGGTATGTCTATTGAAGTGTAAATTATTTATTTGAGCACCCGTGTTTTTATTACTCAAAACTCTTTCTGCACCATTCCCGAAGGGAGCAATTCTCAACCCATCAGAACCAACTGGCAATTCCGCCATTATTTTTTCAATTTCTTCATAGGAGATTCCAGCGGGAGCAATTTGTTTTTTCAACCAAGAATATTGAATCCCAGCGCCATTAATACATAACAATAAACCTACATTAGGTGTTTCTTCTGAGTAATTGACGTGTGTAAAACCATTAATTCTTGATTCTTTGTCATACTTCAATTCATCTACAATGCCGTAAATAACCCCTGAGGTACCAGCAGTGGCAGCTACTTCATTAGGATGAAGTACTCCCAAAGACATAGCATTGGTAGGTTGATCTCCAGCACGATAACAGACAGGAATTCCTTCTACCAATCCTGTATCTTCAGCACCTGATTTACTCACATTTCCTTGAATAGAAAATACATTTGTGAGCGGTGGTATTAAATCGGAAGATATTTTGTAATGATCCAGCAAGAAATCTGCAACCGTGTGTTGTTTGAAATCCCAGAGCATTGCTTCCGACAAGCCCGCAATTGTTGTGTTAACTTCTCCCGTCAATTTCAGATTTATATAGTCTCCGGGCAACATGATGTATTTGATTCTAGCATATGTATCGGGCTCATTCTCTTTGACCCATTTTAACTTGGAAGCTGTAAAATTTCCTGGTGAATTCAATAGATGTGTCAAACACTTATCTGGTGTTAATTGATCAAAAGCTTCATTTCCGATATCGACTGCCCTACTATCACACCAAATAATGGAAGGTCTTAAGACATTAAGTTCTTCATCAACGAGTACTAACCCGTGCATTTGGTAGGTAATACCAATACCTATTATGTTGCTTGCTTGTATCCCGGTTTTTGAGAGGATTAATTTTGTAACATGACAAAGATTTTCCCACCATATTTCAGGGTGTTGTTCTGCCCAACCAATTTCTTTGGAGATTAAATCCATTTCTACATTTGGATATTGCATGGTTGTAATTGGTTCATGATCATTGGCGTAAACCAATGAAGCTTTTATGGATGAACTCCCTATGTCAAAACCCAGATAAAAAGAATTATTATTAAACTTTTTCAAAGCAATCAAAATAAAAGTTGAGTATCGGTATAATTACCGAAATTAATGTTTGATATTATAGATAAAGAAAAGGATATTTAGTCGTAGAGGAAAGAATATCATTACTGCACTTTTACGTCATATTGACAAGACATATACTTCATGTATACTTCGTTTGTTTCAGATTGTATCAAAGAATTCATCTAGCTTGATATTTTTGGACAGATTCAACTTCTTTTTCAACCGATATCTTTTTGTTTCTACGCCACGAACAGAAAGATTCATTTTTTCTCCAATTTCTTTTGATTTTAATTTCAGCTTTAGATAGATAAGTAGCTTGATATCCTCGGCAGATAAATTTGGATAGGTGGTTGTAATTTTTTTTATAAAATCTTGATTCATCTGGTCATAATGAAATTGAAAATCCTCAAATGAATTTTGATTAAGATTTACATTTTCAAGTTTAGCTTTTATGGATTGGATTTGTTTTTCTAATTCCCCCTTATCCATCATCGCGTTCATTGTTTTTATTGTGGATTCGATTTGTGAAAGTATTTTGGTTTGACTAGCCAAAGTCAACGCCTGAGCGCTCAATTTTGAATTTTTATTTCTTAATTCTCTCTTTAAATGCGCGTTGAGCTGACCGCTGGATTTTGTTTGTGGTTCTTCCAGCTGACCTTTTAACACCTGATTTAAAGAAGCCTTCCAATAACTATAGGCTTGCAAGCATCCTACCCGATCCAAATTTGGCTCATACATTTTTGAGGGTTTAACTTTTCCTAGAGCTTCTTTCAAATTATTGTATTTACCGGCTGCAATTCCGGCGGCTAATGCTGCACCGACCGCACCCGTAGTATCGACCACTTCGATATGAATGTTGAGTAAAGTGGCAATTGTTTTTGAGAAAATTCGTGATTGAAACATGTTATCATTACCTACTCTGATCACATCCACTGCGAGCCCCATATCTTTCAACAATTGAATACCGTAAACGAATGCAAAAGCTACTCCCTCTAGTGCCGACCTATAAATATGCGCTCGAGTATGCCTATTAAATCTCAGGTTAAAAATGTGGGAGCCAATATTGCGGTCTTCAAAAACTCGTTCAGAACCATTTCCGAAAGGCAAAATACAGATTCCCTCGGAGCCGATTGGAACAGAAGCTGCCATCCGATCCATATCAAAATAATTTGAATTACTCCTAGCTATTTGATTCTTAATCCAACTATACTGAATACCTGCTCCATTAATACAAAGTAAAGCTCCAAGGCGATCAAAATTCTCTTCATAATTGACATGTGTAAAAACATTGACCCTGGATTTTGGGTCGCATATGGGATTTTCTGTCACGCCATACACAACACCGGAAGTTCCACTAGTAGCTGCTACCTCACCTTTGTTCAGTACATTTAACGACAACGCATTGTTAGGTTGATCCCCTGCACGATAAAAAATAGGGGTTCCTTCCTTTAATCCTGATTGAATAGAGGCACTTCTGCAAACTTCTCCGATATTCGAGAATATCGGCTTAATTTCCGGAATCAGTTGTGAATCAATTTTAAAATAGTCTAATATTTCATCTGAGACTTTTTTATTTTTGTAGTCCCACAATATACTTTCGGAAAGACCAGAAATTGAAGTGCTAATTTGTCCCGAAAATTTCATATTCAGAAAATCTCCAGGCAACATGATCCGATGTGTTCGTTCGTAAATTTCTGGTTCATTGTCCATGACCCACTTCAATTTTGAAGCTGTGAAATTTCCAGGTGAATTCAAGAAATTGCGCAGACAATACTCTTCACCAAGCTCTTTGAAAGCTTCCTGACCAATTGTACTTGCTCGGCTATCACACCATATAATAGAAGGTCGCAACACTTCTTGTTCTTTGTCCACCATTACTAAGCCATGCATTTGATATGCAAGTCCTATTCCTATAATTTCCTTTGGATCAATCTTAGTTTCGGACAATAATTTACGTGTAGATACGCACAAATAATTCCACCAAATTTCGGGTTGTTGCTCGGCCCAACCAATTTGCCTAGAAATTAGATCCATATCTTGATCTGGATATTGCAATACTTTCACAATTGCTTGTGTCTGGGCATCAATAATTGCTGTTTTGATTGTTGAGCTTCCTATGTCGTATCCTATTAAATACATATTACTTCAATAATACGTCATTATTTCATAAATTCAAAAGTCAATTCACGAGCTACCGCATACTTTATACAGATTGAACTCCAAAATGGCGGTTATCTATGAGAAAAATTTATCGATATCTGCGTTGAAAAGCCCTGTCTGCTTGGCGCAGTCAGGCAGCTCACCGTAACTAAGGCTATGTTTACGTTTTTCGCCTTAATCTCAATAAATTTTTCCTCCATATAATTTGCAAGCCCTTTTGTAGTACAAGCCAGCGCCATTTTAGAATACAATCTGTATTAGTCGCTTTTTGACCGAAATAGCTCAATAAATAAACGAGACTATAATTATCAAGCTTCAAAACCTTTTTTTTATTACTTTCAACGATAGCAATACTATTTCAACAAATCGCTCTTCATAAATATATAACATGAAAAGAATAATAATCCTGTCATTAACTTTGAGCTTCATTTTAGGATGCAACCGATATTTGAAAACAACTAATCAAAATGGAGCAATTGGTAAATTTAATATTAATACGGATTTACTTTTAGTGCATTATGATTGCAAAACAGATGTTGATGATCTTCATGCCATCGCAGCATTCGCTTCATTAATCCGACTGCCTCAATTTTCAAAATTAAACTATCATGCTGTTGCAGGAAGTTATGGTATTCAAGAAGGTAAATATGTTCCTCCAAATTCACTATTTGAGATTGCATTTAATGATAAATGGAGTGACGCACATGGAAATTTCAATAAAGCACTTAATGAGGTTTTCTCCAAAGCTATTAATGTACTTGAAAAAACGGAAGGACATATTTGGATATCGGAAGCTGGACAATCTGATTTTTCTTCACACCTTGTTGCCAAAATAAAAGCTGACCTACCAACCATCGATACCAGACAGCGAATTCATATAGTACAGCACAGCAATTGGAATGAAGAAATGACAAAAAAAGAAAATCTGGATTACGTTAAGTTAAACAGCGATTATCACAAAATATCAGATGGAAATTTCGCTAATGAAACTCCATGTTACAACTCAAGGATTCCAATAGACTGGAGAGGCATATTAAAAAGAGATGATGAACTGATAAAACTATGGAACTTGGCAACGTCACTAGCAAATAAATATAATGGATTCGAAAGTAGGTACAATAATGAAAGTATTAATGCTGGAGGGTTGGACTTTTCTGATTTCTGTGAAGTGCAATGGATCTTTAATGTACAAAATGTAGAAAACTGCACTGACTTCTTAAAGTATATCCAAAGCAATCAAAACTAGGATTGATAGCAGTCAACAAACCTCCGAAAGTCAAAACTTTAAAATAGAAAACTATTTCGGCTACCTATTGTTTATTATACTTTTAGCGTTAACTAACCGACATATTCTGAAATTGAAATCTACTGCTTACCCCAAAAACTCCAACCGACTCCCCTTCTGCTTCTCATTCACCATCCCATTATGATAAGCCAAATACCCACTAACAATCGTAGAAGTAACCTGCCCCTTAAAAGTTTTACCTTCTAGCGGAGACCAACCGCACTTGTAATAAATATTGTCTTTGCTTACCGTCCACTCCTTGTTAGGGTCAACGACGACAACATCGGCGTGCATCCCTTCATTCAAAAAACCACGATCTTTGACTTTAAAACACATCGCAGGTGCATGACACATTTTCTCAACTATTTTTTCCATCGATATTTTTCCTTGATGATAAAAATCTAACATTACATTTAGGGAATGTTGTACTAGTGGCAAACCAGAAGGTGCTTTAAAATAGGAGTTGCTTTTTTCATCCATCGTGTGTGGTGCGTGATCGGTAGCGATAATGTCGAGCGTGTCATCGAGTAATGCAGGTAGCAAAGCAGACTGATGATCCACATTTTTGATGGCGGGATTACATTTAATTTTGGTGCCTAAATCGTAGTATTGATCACTATTGAAATAGAGATGATGAACACAAACTTCTGCGGTTATTTTCTTTTGAATTAATGGTGTTTCATTCGTAAAAAGAGCAAGCTCGTCTTTGGTGGAAATATGTAGAATGTGGAGACGCGTACCATGTTTTTTGGCGAGATCCACTGCCATGGAAGAAGACAAATAACAGCCCTCTTCATTTCGGATAATCGGATGCAAATGAATGGGTACATTTTCGCCATAAATATGTTTTTGAAAAGCGGCATTATCGCGAATGGTTTGTTCATCTTCGCAATGTGTAGCTATCAACATTTCGGTGCTAGCGAATAGTTTTTCTAGGGTCGTGCGATTGTCCACTAACATGTTGCCGGTACTCGATCCCATGAATACTTTGATGCCACAAACCTGCTTTGGATCCGTCTTTAAAACTTCTTCCAAATTGTCATTGGTTGCCCCCATAAAAAAAGAATAATTGGCCAATGATTTCATGGCAGCGACATCATATTTCTTCTGCAATTCCACTTGTGTGGTAGTCGTAGGTTTAGTGTTAGGCATTTCCATAAAGGAAGTCGTACCACCAACCACTGCGGCTTTGGCTTCGGTGTAAATATCGGCTTTATGGGTCAAACCAGGTTCGCGGAAATGGACCTGATCATCGATGATTCCTGGCATGACGAATTGTCCACTTGCATCGATTTCTTTGTCACTTAAAGTATCAATTGAACCCCCGACTTTTTCGATGCGACCATTTGAAATGAAGAGGTCGCCTTCAATAATTTCACCGTTATTAACGATCTTGCCTTCTTTAATAAGTATTCTTTTCATATGTGTATAACTTCTGCGGCGAATTTACTGAAACTTAATGGTTTTTAAGTATAATACCATTTAAGGTTAAAATTGTCAATCAGATTTGGAAAATCAATTCGGATTACTTCGTTAGAAATACTCGACATAAACATTGCTATGCCTCCGTTTTCTGTCTCGTACTCCAAACCGATTTCCTCAAATCTGATGCGACATATTAATCTTAAATGGTATATTTGAATTCTGTAATTCGAGAACAACTACACTATGAAAATTCTGCACTTTTCGGATACTCATTTGGGGTACAACGAATGGGATAAAGTTGGGAAAAACGGGGTGAATATACGTGAGCAAGACTTCTATGCTACGTTCATTCATGTGGTGGATAAAGCCATCGAATGGAAGGTGGATTTAGTGATTCATTCCGGTGATTTTTTCCATAGACCAACGCCTGCCAATCGGCCGATGATATTTGCGTTGGAGCAATTGACGAGATTGCAAAATGCAGGTATTCCTATTGCGATTATTGCAGGAAATCATGAGACTCCTAAAACCGTTTTTACCAGTCCTATCCTACAAGCTTTTCAAACGATTGAAGTCGTCACTCCATTTTTCAGTCAGTTTTATGAAAAGAAGGAGTTTGGAAATGTGGTGGTCCATGGTTTGCCACATATTAATGATGATGCAGTGATGTTGGACGAGTTGGATAAAATCAAACCGCTTGCAAACAAAAGAAACATATTGATGTTGCACACTTCCATTGGCAAAAATTATATCATGGAAGAATATGGGGAAAAATTATTTCCTCAAGAGCGATTGAAAGTTTTTGACAAATTCGATTATGTGGCATTAGGTCATTGGCATAATTTCCAGAAAATAAAAAGTATCAAAAATGCTTTCTATTGTGGTTCGACCGAAAGAATGAGTGATACCGAATGGAATAAAGAAAAAGGGTTTTGTTTGTTAGATTTTGGCAATCCTTTCCCGGAACCTGAATTTCATAAAGTGCCTGCTCGACCTTGGTATCGAATTGACATCAAAAATTGCCATGAAAAAACAATCGAGGAAATTACGTCTGAGCTAAAGCAAATGATATCTGAAATAGACATTCAAGATGCGATCATTAGTTTGTACTTAAATGGCTTGAAAGATATCCAAAGTATTGAGTTGACCAATCGTGATTTGACGGCTTTATTTGAAGGAAGTGTACATGTTACTATCAAACGTAAATTTGTGGATGATTTAATTGCCACTGATTTCAAAGCTAGTGAAGTTGAAAGTCTGGATAAACTCATGGCTGGTTTTATCAAAACAGAAATTGACAATCCCGAAAAATCCGAAAAACTGATCGAAAAAAGCAATCATTATTTCTCAAAATTTGAAGCGTCCACCAACTAACTATGATACTTCGTGCTCTTACGCTAAAAAACTTCAAGCAATACACTGATTTTCATTTGGATTTCAAAATGGGATTGGCTGGTATCGTTGGCAAAAACGGTGCTGGAAAGTCGTCTATTTTTGAGGCGATTTTATTGTGTCTCTATGGCTTAAAATCAAAACAAAAAGAGTTTATTAAAAGTAGTTGGGCGGGCAAAAAAGATCATGTTTCACTGACACTTTTATTTGAACAAGGTGGAAAGATTTATAAAATTGCTCGGGAATTTAGAGGGAAAGATTTACAGCATTTCGCTAACATATATGATCACAATGAACAACTAATCGCCACCTCTGATAAAGAAGTTTCCAAAACCGTAGCCAAATTGTTGGGAATGGACATGGAAGCGTTTACCCATTCCATATTTACTGGCCAAAAAGAATTGGGACAAATTTCAAGAGCCAGAAAAGAAGAGCGCTTAAAATTGATTCGTCGGATGGTAGGTTTGGAGAAGTTAGATAAAATCCAACAATTAGTTCGCACAGATCGAAATGAATTGAAATCCCAAATCACTGGGATGGAAAACTTATTGTTAGATAAAGCGGATATTGAATCCAAAAGTGAATTAATCAAAACAAAGCAAAAGGAAATAACCGATACCAATAAGACTTATCAAACGTTAGAAAAAACATTTAAGACATTTCAAAAAATATATCTAGCATCTAAAAAAACTTACGAAACGCAACGATTGCTGCAAGGTAAGCATTTAGCGATCAAGGAAGAGATGGACAAATACATCAATGGCTTGAAAGTACGAGAGGAACAATACGATGAAGCCGTTGCACAGTTGAAAGATTTGGAAGAAAAGCAAGATATGCTGAAGGATTTGGCACCAAAAGCGAAGTTGCATGAAGCCGGACAATCAAAAATTGAGATACTAGTCGGTCAAGAACAACAATACAATCACAAACAAAAACTTGATCAGGAAAAGAAGCATAAATTAGACAATTTAAAAGAGAAAAAAGATTCCTTGAAAGTACTTTCCGCTGCTTTGAAAGAACTCCCGAAGCTTGAAAAACAAGCAAAGGATTTATCAAAAACAATTGAAGCAAAAGAAGCATTACTAGAAAAACTTTCTAAAGAACGAGAGCAATTCAAACAAAAAACAGACGTACTCCAAGGGAAAATTGAAGATCGAACTGAACAGATTTCCACGATCCAGTCCATCGGCAAAGATGCGGATTGCCCGACCTGCTTGCAACCACTAGTCAACTCCTATGATCAGACCTTAGCAAAACTAAAAAAGGAAATCGAGCAATATGAGGAAAAAGAGTTACTAAAATTAAAAGAATCAATCGTAAAAATAGAAAAGCAGATTGCGGAAACGAAACCTACAATTAAAGAAAATCAATTAAATTACAACAATATATCGGCACAGCTTAAAGCATTGCAACAAAAGAAAAATCTTGAAAAAGAGGTAGAGCAAATCATTTCAAAGCACAATGATGAAATCGCCAAAACAGATGAGCAAATTGTCAAAATAGGAACCATCACTTTTAACCCAGATGAATTAGCCCAATTGAGAAAGGAACAATCTTCGTTTCAGGAAAAATACATGGCCATCAAAAAGCTCGAAAATGAGGTGGAGAAAATTCCAGATGTCAAAAAGAAAATTCTCGACATCACCAATCGCATCCGAAAAGGAAAAGATTTAATCAGTGAAAAAGATGGTTTATTAAAAGCAGTGAATTTCTCTCAAGAAAATTTTGACGCCACTTTTGCCAAGCAAGAAAAGGATGAAGATTTAAGAGATCGTGCACAAATTAAATTAACAGAACAAAAAGAAGCGCTCATTCATTTACAAAGTGAAGTCGATAAAATTAAAAATGAATTAGACAAAAACGCAGCCAATCAAAAACAAATAAAAGCAACCATCGAAAACCAACAATTACTCAATGAATTGGATGGTATCTTCGGTAGTTTCAAAACGAATATATTAGAACGCATCCGCCATGTAATCGCCAACACTGCTTCTACATTATTCAAAAAAGTCACCAAAGGTCGTTATGAAGCCATCTTTGTTGACAAACACTTCGAATTCCATATCTATGACAATGGAATCGCTTATCCACTTCATCGCTTTTCTGGTGGTGAAACGGACCTCGCCAATTTATGTCTACGCATCGGCATCAGTAAAGCTATCGCTGAAATTTCAGGCACGGAAGAAATCGGATTTTTAGGTTTCGATGAAATTTTTGGTAGCCAAGATGATGATCGCCGTGATCAAATCATGCAAGCTTTGGATATGCTGAAAGAGCAGTATCGACAGATTTATATTATTAGTCACATTACTTCTGTGAAGGAGGAGTTTCCTAGCGTATTGGATGTTCGGAATGGAGGAAATGGTAGTATAGGAGTTTGGATTTGAAGTATTAAAAATTACGTACGTTTTGCGTGAGCTTTGTTGTAAACTGTTTACTTTTTTTAGCCACTCATCCTTTTACGATCATGCGAAAAAAAGCAAATGACGAAACAAGCATATCTTTAATACAGATTGTATTATATAATCGCGCTGGCTTGTACTACAAAAGGGCTTGCAAATAATATGGAGGAAAAATTTTCAAAGGTCAAGGCGGAAAACGCAAGTATCCCCTTTGGGCTATCGAGCCTGCCTAGCTGCGCCAAGCAGACAGGGCTTTCCAACGAAGAGATTTGGAAATTTTTCTCATAGAAAGCCGCTATTTTATAGTTCAATTTGTATA
>CALFWW010000256.1 GCA_937928575.1 uncultured Saprospiraceae bacterium
CCTTGTTTTACTTCACTATGTTGAATCCGATTAAATGGAATCATGGTTTTGGTTTTGAAGAACAGACCGGTTTTAAAAGAAATATCTTTTTCTCTGACTGCGTATCCTTTTTTATAAAATCCATAATAGATAATCGCAAATCGGGCTAAGGCAACTAGTCCAAATCCAACTAAAAGAAAGAGTAAATACTGATCAAAAAATGCTTCTAGTTTCTTGTCAGCGAATAACCAATTTAGAAAAATATTGAGATAAAAAACGAATCCTAAAACTGTCCAAAAAATTAAGGCAGTTACCAAATTAACATTGAGATAAGACTTTTGCAGATGCTTATAATCAATTTCTTGAATTGCTGGAATGTCAGAAAGCTCGATTTGGGTATTAGAAAAAGGCATGCGATAATTTTAATGATAACAATCAGCACGAATGATTAGTTCATACTTGTTTCCAGATTCAACAAACCGATCAATGTATTAATTTCATCTTTTGGATCAAAGACATCTTTACCTTTGAATAATTCACCAAATTTATACTCATGAAAACGCTTGAGGAAACTTATCATTTGACTATCGGTTATATCGCCATTAAGGTAAGCTTTGAATAAAATAGGAAAGTATTTAGTCCGGATATCCAAACGATTTTCTGACCTACTTTCATGAATGACGAGCCAAGGAGTTTGAGCAGCAATGGCACCTACTTCTGCTTTTTTCGGATACCCAAATAATTCTAGATAGGTCCCGACTTTTTTCTCATTAATAGCTGCGATATCTAGCGGCAAATTTGGGGTGAGTCCTTGATGATCTTTGTGAACCTTTTCCAAATAATCTTTTTTGTCAATTGGATTGGTGAGTTTCATTAAATCATCAGTGATCGGATCTGCGACATTCGAACAATAGAGAAGTAAAAAAGAACTCAATAGGGCGAACAGTAGTCTATGCATAAATTTGAAAGAAAAAATGGGAATAATAATGGTCAAAATACAAAGTGAAGAACAAGTGGACAAACAATCTTATTAGAATATTTGAGAATTACCAATAGAAGAATAATCTTTTTATTTAAATATCCGACTCAATATATTGAAAATCAACACTATATATAAAAACTTAGTTTTGCTAAACAAAAAGTTCGTTTAGAAAGGATTCCTTTTGTGTAATATTGCGTCTTAATACGGGCATTTGAGCCTAAAAATTTGATATTTATAAAAAACCACATTCTAAAATTTAAAACAGATAAACATGGCGAATTTATTACAAGAGCTAAATGAAAAAACAGCAGGAAGTTTGGCAAAACACGGTGCCGAATTTCTCGGTGAAGATATCACTGAAACGAATACGGCAGTCAGTGGGACGTACTCAACTTTGATCGCATCTTTGATTCAAAAAGGAAGTGAGAAGGATGGTGCTAAGAAGATTTACAAAATGGTTCAAAAAGCAGATACCGATATCATAGATTCTATTGATAGAATTTTCACGAGAAGTCCACAAACCGTAAATGGATTGGTTAACGTAGGTACACGTGATATTCCAACTTTTGTCGGATCAAAACATAGAGAAGCATCCAATTTAATTGCAAATGAAAGTGGCATCAAAAAAGATTCTTCTGCAAAATTAATGAGATTGTCTTCTCCATTTTTAATGAGTATTTTAGGTAAGCATGTCGCAGAAGGTAACTTGGATGAAGCTGGATTATTGAATTTAATCAATGGTCAAAAAGGACATGTAGAATCAATGATGCCTACGGATATGAAAGATACTTTGGAGATGTCTTCATTTGGCTGGACTAAGAAAGAGAAAGTGGCAGAAGTGAAGAAACCTAAGAAAAAGAAGAAGGAGCCAAAGATTCAAAAAGAAATGGAAAACAAAGTAGTTAAGGAAAAAGTAGTAAAGGAAAAGAAAAAAGCGGCTCCGGTAGTTCAGCAAGTTGCTGAAGAAACTGGTGGTGGCATCATGAGTATTTTCAAATGGTTGTTACCAATCTTGGCGATAGGCGCATTAGTATGGTTTTTAGTAACCCGCATGGCATGTGGTGGAGTAGATGCACCTAACATCAAAGCTGTTGCCAACAATGCAGTTGAGAAAACAACTAATGTGGTTGCAGCAGCAAAGGATAAAACAGTGAATGCATTGGGTTCAGTCAATGATGCGGCTTTGAAAGCACTAGATGGTATTAAATTTACAGCGGGTTCTGCAGGTTCTCAAATGATGGCGTTCATCAAAGGTGGAGCAAAAGGAGAAGGTAAATTCAGATTCACGAATTTGAATTTCGCTTCCGGTTCCGCATTGATTGAAGGAGCGTCTGGTGTTGAGGTAGATAATTTAGCTGCTATCCTAAAAGCATATCCAGACGTAAAAGTGTCAATTGAAGGATACACCGATTCAAAAGGAAATCCTGAGTCTAACAAAACATTATCGAGAAATCGTGCAGAAGCAGTAAGTCTTAAATTAAAAGAGCAAGGCATTGCTGGAGATAGAATTACAACACAAGGTTTTGGAGCTGCCAATCCAGTTGCGACAAATGATACTGCAGAGGGTAGAGCGCAGAATAGAAGAATCGAGGTGGTGATTGTAAAATAAAACGCTGATTCACACTTTACATTATATAAAGCAGATCAATTTCATTTTTGGTCTGCTTTTTTTTAGTGGGTAGTTATTTTATTGGAAATTATTGATGTCAGGTACAACCTGACTTTTAGCAACGACGTAGGCACAGCCTTACGCCGAACGGTACGTGGGGAGGGACTTGAACATACTAGGGCACATGAAAATAAAAAAGCAGAATGCAGAAGTAATATTTACAACATTGCTTTTGCATTCTGCTTTTTTAGGCTATTTCTGTAATTAACAATCAAAGGCACGAATCCAAATTTTATTTGGCAAAGTTTTAATTTTTTTTCGTGTACATATAGTTATATTTCACTTTCTTTTAAAACTAAAGATTAAGGTTGTGTTTGGAACTAGTCCATT
>CALFWW010000257.1 GCA_937928575.1 uncultured Saprospiraceae bacterium
GAATTCATTTTGTAATTATATTTTTTATCTAACAATTAGCTTTTGGAAGTTTCACATCCTCAAATTCTATGTGCCCCTATGTTTCTTTCGACTTCGCTCAACACAAACCTCATGTGATCTATGTGTTATACCCACGTTCTCAAATCTATGTGCCCCTATGTCTCTCATGTGATCTATGTGTTAAACCCACGTCCTCAAATCTATGTGCCCCTATGTCTCTCATGTGATCTATGTGTTAAACCCACGTCCTCAAATCTATGTGCCCCTATGTTTCTTTCGACTTCGCTCAACACAAGCCTCATGTGATCTATGTGTTAAACCCACGTCCTCAAATCTATGTGCCCCTATGTCTCTAATGTGATCTATGTGTTAAACCCACATCCTCCTCCGCGTTTAAAAAAACCTAAAGCAACAAACACAACAATCCAAAGAACCCAAACTGCAAAAGTAACAAAGCAATCGCCACTTTGTTCTTTGAATTACCTGCTACTAAATTAAAAAAAAGTTGAATAGTAAAAGCGATTACAAACCAGGCAATGTAATTTTTCAAAGGAACACTCACTGCTTCCCAAGTCCAGAAATTGTACTTAATAGCGACTGGTTCGATGAAAAAGTCCAATAAGACCAAGATAGAAGCACCTAAAATGCTTTTGAAAATGAAATTTTTATCGCCTAAAAGATGATTTACAGTAATCCCAGAGCAGTAACTGAGCATCAACCAATTCACACCAATCATCAATGGCGTGTCGCCAACTTTGGGTCCTAAGACATCACCATAAGTGTAGACACCGAATATAATACCAGTATTTACACCAAAATATTCAATCGAAAATCCAAGCAAGTAAGTCACGATAACAAACAAAATGAAGTCACGACTCCATTCTTGATGAAAAGCCAGAATAATAAAAGTAGATACCAATAAATTAATCGGGGTGAGGTAAATGAATCCTGGAAATATATTGATAGAGATCCCTAAAATCCCAACACAATATAACACGATGAGCACACCAATGCTCAACCAACTTTTGTCTTTTTGGATTTCTGTTTCCATTTTATTCGTGCATTACATCATCTACAATTTTGGCAGAGAGCAAGCAAAGTGGAATTCCACCTCCAGGATGAACACTGCCACCACAAAAGTATAAACCTTTTATTTTTGTAGAGAAATTTTTGTGTCTTAAAAATGCTGCCATCATACTATTGGAGCTATATCCATAAAGTGCTCCTGAATTAGAACCCGTTTTGGATTGAATTGTTCTTGGATCAAGGATAGATTCACAAGTTATTAATGATTCTATATCTGTTTTTAGAATCCGGTTGATTTTTTGAATGATATTTTTTCTGGCATCGGCAATCAGATTATCCCAATCTTGTCCATCATTGTAAGGTACATTGATCATGGTAAACCAATTTTCGCAACCATCTGGTGCATCGCCAGCATTGTGTTTTTGAGTTATGTTGATATATACTGTTGGATCTGCTGAGATATTTCCATTGGCGATTTGTTCGAATTCTTCTCTATAATTTTCACTAAATAAAATATTGTGTAATTCTAGTGTTGGAAATGTTTGCTGAATTCCCCAATAAAAAATAAGTGCAGAACTAGACTTTTCTTGGTTCAGGATTTTCATTGGTGGTTTCAGAGTCGGCAGCAACTTTTTATAAGTCGGATAAATATCCATGTTACTAATGACTTGATTGGCTTCGATTAATTCATCATTTACTTTTACGCCAATAATTTTTTCTTTTTGATGAACTATTTCTTGTACTGATTTTTCGAAATGGAATTGTACGCCTTTCCTTTTTGCTAAATTGAAAAGAGATTGCGTAATTTGATGCATACCACCTTTTGGGAAAAACGCACCGATGCCATATTCGAAATGAGGAATAATGGTCAACATACCGGAAGCTTTATAGGGATTGGAACCATTATAAGTGGCATATCTATCGAAGAGTTGCACCAGTTTTTTATCTCCTAATAATTTTTCATTGACATCATGCATCGACTTAAAAATACCCATTGAAGGAATTTGTAACATTGCTTTTGCTACATCTGTCTTCAACCAAGTTTCTTTTTTGTGAAGTGATTTTTCAAGAAATATTTTACCAGTTAAATTGTACTTCTTTTTGGATTCATTTAATGCAGTATCGATTTTTTCTTTTGGAACTGCTAATTTTTTTTCCACCTCCTCTTTGAATTGATTCAGGTCAGCAAATGCAGATAAGGTAGTGCCGTCTTCCCAAAAATAATTGCAGACAATATCAAGCCGTTCATATTGAAAATGATCGGAAATTTTTTCGCCCGCACATTCAAATAATGCTTGGATGTATTCCGGCATTGTAAAGAGAGAAGGACCTGCATCAAATCGATAATCTCCTAATTGGATTTCGGTTAATTTCCCACCAGGATAGTTATTGGATTCAAATATTTGTACCTCATAACCACGAGAAGCCATGCGAATAGATGCAGCGATTCCTGCAATTCCTGCGCCTACTATAATTACTTTTTTTGATTGGATGGTGATGCTTTATTTTTTCGCAAGGTACGAAATGAGCGCGTGTTTTACCACTATGTCAATGACAACAAAAAGAAAAAACAAATTCATGTATAGAAGTGAAATTCCGGTATTGGTGTACTAACTAATGACCGTCTCTTTCTCCAATTTAGGATACTCGGAGTTTATCAATGGTAGTTCAATAAAGAATTTTGTCCCTACTCCTAATTCCGTTTCAAAATAAATTTCTCCATCAATAGAATTAATAATAGACTTACTGATTGCTAATCCAAGACCAGTACCAGAACGCTTGGTAGTAAAATTGGGTACAAAGACTTTATCCCTTTTATCTTCTGGAATTCCTTCTCCATTGTCCGTTACTTTGATGACAATCTTGCTGGTTTCTTGGTACAATTCCACTTTGATTTCGCCACGACGACTATCAGGAATCGCTTCTTTCGCATTCTTGAGTAAATTGGTTAATACTCTTGATATGTGATTGATGTCACCGAAGACGATGTATTCGTTGGTCGGTAGATCCATTTGCCAATTCATGGAATCATCTTCCTTGTAAAGTGAAAATGATTTTTTGACCAATGAGTTGATAACAAATTGCTTGTTGTCGGCACGAGGCATTTTGACAAAGTTGGCGAATTCTCTAGAGATCTTAGATAGATTATCAATCTGCTGAATAACCGTGTCAGAAACATCTGTTACCTTCTTGATAATTTCATCAGGATCGGATTCTCTCTTTATGAAATAGATCATGTGTTGCATGTTCAACTTCATTGGTGTCAATGGATTATTGATCTCGTGTGTGACTTGTTGTGCCATCTCTCGCCATGCGCCCTCTCGCTCGGATTTAGCTAGTAATTTGGCACTATCATCAAGCTTCATGATCATGTTGTTGTATTCTTCAATCAATCGACCCAATTCGTCGTCACCTTCCCATTCAATCGGTTCGTTTTTACCACCTAGTTCAACGTTTTTAAGTTTTGCTTCAATTTGGGAAATAGGTTTGGTCACTCTATTGGAAACCCAAAGCGCAATCACTCCTGAAACCAACAATAGGAATACGTATACACTCATCATGTGTCCCATGAACGCATAAACGTCTGTACGTTGTTTTCTTTGTTTGGAATAATAAGGGAGTCCCATGTATGCTAACTTTTCGCCATTCGGATTGCGAAGAGGGACATAAGCAGTCTTATACTCCAAGGCACCCACTTTTTCTACATCAAAGTATTTATTATTGTCCAAAATGGAAAGATCTCTGTAGGCTTTGGTTTCCATTTGACGAGTTAATATCTTTTTGTCGTAAATATCATTTTCAGAGGAACTGATTAATTTCCCATCTAAATCAAATAAATTCAGATCCATTCTATGGATTTCAGAAATAGCGTTAACCATTCCTTTCAATGCTTCCGTAGAATCTTTATTGATTTTTAAAATAGCAATCTCATGTTTCGAATCCGTCATTACAGAACGAGTCTTTCGCTCAAGTCGTGCTTCATGATAATCCTCAGAGGACTCACTGAAAAACCAAAATGATACAAATGCAATCGAAATAAAGGCGCCTAAAATCATCCCTATCACAGCAAACTGGATGGTGTTCCGCATAGATAAATTTCGCTTAACGGTGATGTTTAGTGATTGCGGTAAGAATCTCAGTACCGAATTCATCAGACTTAAAATAAAGGCAATCATCGTCATCAAAGTGAAGATGTATGCGAAGATAGAGATGACATCATTCCAAAAACCTCTTCCAGCACTTTGAAGCCCGATGATAGAAACAATATCATTTTTATTTTTATGGACGATGTCCGACCGATCGTTTTCAAGCTGTAAATGATGACCTTGTGCAGGTAAGATTTTTAGATCTAATTTTGCTGGATAACCATCTCCATGAAAATCAAAACGATTGCCGTCTTTATAGATTGCAAAATCGTATTTGTTTAGGTTGACATAATTTTTGTATTGATTGTCTATCAACAATTCCGTGTATACTTTACTGTATTCTCGAACTTGTCTTTTCAAAACCATCATTAATTGAAATGATTTTGAGTCATCAAATTTGTTAAGCTCCCATAAGTATCCCAACTTCCCTTCTGAGGTTGAATGGTAACTTATCTCAGGATAATCAACAGGATATTGCGGTCCGATATCTGAAAGTAATGCTGGATAGCTTACTTTTTGATCCTTGAAGGCATTTCTCTTGTCTACTTTATGATATGCAAAGATGGAGTAGCCATAATTGTTGAATAGATAAGAATCTTCGGAAAAATATTTTTTGATTTGATTGTTAACAACTGATTTATCGAAGTCAAATCCGGGTGGTGCTAACAATGCATTTCTGACAATGGTATCTTCCAGTATTTTAGAACGTAATTTTAAAATATTTGCTTCCGCTTTACGGTCATTGATAATACTCAAATCTTTAGCAAAGGTAATTCTATCAAATTTATCTTTGTCTGTATTGTATTTCACAATCATAATCGCAGGAAATACAGAGAATATAAAAATCCAGGTAATTAACCATTGAAAAGCAGGTTGCGTACTGTTGATAAAGACGTGGAAGAATCCGACATAAAAAGTGGCAATCCCAATCAAGGCGTAACTAGGCAAATGTAAAGAAGGCGCCCATAGAATTAAAAGCGGTGCAGCTAACAATGTAGATACAGCCAACGAAATGTATTCATTTTTTTGTGGAAGATTCATGTTTTTTACCATCAACATCATTCGATGACTGAATAGTAATAATGACAGTAACATCAAAATGATACAAAAGATGGCCAAAATTCCCTGGAATCCTAAGTTGAAAATATTTTCAAAATTGAATTCAATTTGCGTATCTAAAACCAAACTTTTAAACAAAAAGATGACCACTGAAACACCCATAAAGACTGAAAAATAATTCAGAATGGAAAGAGCATATGATTTTACATTTGAAAAATTATTGTAGATGCTTACTGGAAAATCCTTGTGAAAAAATAACATGGCCCATAGCAACAAAATGATATTGATAATTAAATCGCCTAATGAAGCTCCAAGAAATGCGGAGTTCACCGTTGGTTGAAATAATGGGAGCTCTGAAAATTTTTCTGATAGATTAAGTCCATTTGCCAACATCTTCAGTCCGAAAACACTCAGCCCAAAAAATAAGGCACCGACCCATCGCTTTCGTTGGCTTGCAATTGTTTTGGCGAATGTATTGATCAAAACAATAAATGAGAAAAATGCGGACAAGTACAGGAATAGCAATAATTGCATTTCTGATACTTTACGTAACGGACCTCTGGAGTTCATATAAAACAATGGATCTCCGCGTCTATTCATGACTGGATAATCCGTCATAGAAGACTGAATTTCAATTGAAGGAGGAATCGCTTCATCAGCGACAAAATGCTCTTGAAGATATTCGCTAGTCAAAGAATAATCGTACTTGATTGGAATCAGTGCAATTACGCTATAAAATGCTCGGTCTAGATTTTTATTTTTATAGGATTGCTTAATTTGCTGATAATACCCATTATCTAATTTCAAAAACTTACTTTCCCGCTTTGTAGCTGGTTCTGTCAATTCTTCTTTTCTCGGCTCAATTTGGTTGTTGGACCAAAAAACCAAAGAGTCTCCTTTAAAAATATTTATGGTATACGGTTTCCCTGCCAACTTTGCAACATAAGGATTGTAATCGATGTCCTCTTGTCTATCATTAGCCGATTTGAAAACTTGGAATTGGATGAATTCTGTGTCTTTGAAAAAATCATCTACTTCCTTTTCTTGGGCATGGAGAAAGGTTTCAATATCTGAGATGTAACCATCCAGATCGACTATGTATTTGATGTGCGTCTCATACCAAACCGCTGTTATAAATAACAGTAGCGTAATGATGATAAGATAAGTCTGCTTTTTATTCATAAATCGATATGATCAGGAAGTTTTCTTATTCGCGGTTGAGTGTAACAAATATATTAATAAATTTATAATATGTCTACTGTGAAATGCCCTTTTTGAAATCATTTTTTATGTCACAATAATTACACCATTTTTGAATCTATAATTTGGAAATATATTGTGTAATTTAGTGTTTATCAATTGAAAAAGAGCTTTGTAAATCGTCTTATCGCGGTCCTGATTTATTTCAGGAATGAGGAAAGTCCGGACAACGTAGTGCATTGCACCATTTAACGAATGGGCTCTATTCCAAATTTTTGGTGATAGGGACAGCAAGTGTCGCAGAAAATAACTACCTCAATGAATGTTGGGGAAAAGGTGAAAATGTGTGGTAAGAGCACACGTCCCAGTTGGGTAACCAATAGGGAGGATAAACCTTGCGAGTTGAAATGCCATGTACATTTCGAATTCTTGAAGTCCAATGGATGGATAGAAGTTGAGTTGCACGCTCAACTAGCGATTCGTCGCTTATTGAAAGGGGTAGGCAGATAGAGGCTGATAGTGATGTCAGTCCTAGATAAATGATAAGACCATATCTTTGGATGTGGACAAAATCCGGCTTATAGGTTTACATTTTTTTTTGATTAAATAATACAGATGAACTACAAAATAGCGGCATACTTTGATAAAAATTTTTCGATATCTGCGGCTGTCTGCCGGGCAAAGGCAGGTTAGAAAGGCTCGCCGTCCCGAGTTCTCGGGAAGGCTATGTCTACGTTTTCTGCCTTGATCTCAATAAATTTTTATTCCATATTATATCCGTCATTTTATAATGCACTCTGTATGAAAACACTCAATGTATAACTGTATATTGAGTGTTTTTCATTTTGTAGATGGGTAGCGATAAATCCAAACAAAAAAAGGTCTCAACTTTCGTTAAGACCTTTTTTTTATATTCTGTAATAGAATTGTTAGTTGGTAGGTACTTCGTCTGCACTGAAAGCTTCAAAGTCAAATAATAGAGAGAAACGCAAAGTGTTATCCAAAGGATTTCTTTGTTGGGTTGTTGGCACTAAGTAAGAAATATTTAATCCGAAGATATTGTATTTCATTCCTAATCCAACTGTAAAGAATTTTCTGTTTCCTTTTGTCTGGTGCTCAGAGTAGTACCCAAGACGCAAAGCAAACTGATCGTCATACCAGTATTCCAATCCTAATGAGTACATTAATTCTCTCAACTCTTCGCTACCACCACCTGGTGCATCTCCGAAAGAAGAAAGTAAGCCACCAAACATAGACTGTTCTCTGTAGTCAGGCACTCCATTACCATCACCATCTTCTTCAGATGGGGTAGGGACCAATAGCTTATTAATATCTGAGGCAAATGTCAGTGAATTGTATTCATCAAAGTTGAATTTCCATGCGGCTCCGATTCCTATATTAGCAGGTATAAAATCTTTGTTTATGGAATTGGTATAGGAGATCTTGGTACCGAGATTACTCAATGCCAATCCGATTGTCAAGTCAGTTTTATTGTCAGAAACAATCACTTCATTATTATAAGTGAAAGAGATATCTGCAGCACCGGCAGTACCAGGAGTAATTTCAATATCTCCAATTTGTTGACCAGCAGCTAAATTTGAAAAGATAAATTTTGCACCAATTGCCGTTGAAAAGTTTTCAGATAATTTTCTGGCATAAGAAGCTTTTATTTCAAATTCATTTGGTTTTCCAGTTCCCAATGGTTGACCATTGTCATCTGTAAAGTTGATACTTCCAAGAGAGAAGAAACGTAGTCCTACTCCGATGGCTTCATTATCGGATAATTTTTTGTAACCAGACAAGTACGCTAAATAAACATCTTGAATATTCAATGCTCTCAACCAAGGTGTATAAGTAACAGAAAGACCAACATCTTTCGTTGCAAAAGCTAATTTGGAGGAATTGAAATGCATTGCGTTTGCATCAGGAGAGATAGCGATTCCGACATCACCCATTGCACCTGAACGTGCATCCGGAACAATCTTCAAAAACGGAACTGCTGTAATAATCGTGTTCACACATGGTCCACCATCTGGTGCTTCCCACTGGCCATTTTCTACATTGAATACGCATCCAAATTGTGCATTCGCCAAATTTGGGAATATCAATGCAGCCATTACGATTAAAGAGAATAAATATTGCTTTTTCATAATTTTAAATCGAGTTCTTATAATCTATTAAAAGGTACCACAAATATAATGATTTGTTAAAGAAAGTTATTGCAATCAAATCAATAGTAACATACATATAGTTTTGCATAATATGATCTATTATTTAAGAATCACCAGCTTTTCAAATTCACTTTCAGATTTAAGGTAATTTTCTGATCCTTGATCTGCTCTTATTTTGATTTTGTATAAATAAACACCTCTACCTAATTGGTCTCCAAATTCGTCCTTGCCATCCCATGTCAATTCATTGGTGATTCGGTAACCTTCTGCGTATATATTTTGTTGAATCGTTTTCACTAGTCGTCCACTTACTGTAAATATTTGGACTTGTACATCCATCGACTGACCAGGTAAGTTGTGTTCGAATTGGAAGTCGGTATGATCGGTAAATGGATTTGGATAATTGAAAACATGGTCGAGTGCCACTTTTCCATCGCTGGCAACTACGAACTCTGTAAATCCTTCAGCTGAATTATTGGCGACATCCCACGCTTTCACGGTAATTTTATGACGACCTTCTGCAAGTTGAGAGAGTGGATATCTCACTGTTCCTTTTTTATAGTTATCTAATTCAGCCTCGTAGAAATCATTTAGCTGATAACTATTTTGAGTATCATCATCTAGCACACCAGTTAAATCATGTCCAATTGCAGAACCAGCAACATTTATTCCAAGATCATCTTCTAGTTTCACAAGTAAGGTGGGGTTTTCATCGGTCAATCCTCCAAAAGCAAATTCTTCTGTATTCATATAAACCTCAACAAGTGGACCTTGGTCGTCAACAATTGCGTTGGGATCGGTACCACCCACGATTAGTTCCTTCATAAAACCAGCGGCATCGCGCTCTACTTCATCATGTGCATAGTAACTAATTTTAGCATTTCCGAATTGGTAATCAATGTCTTTTGGAACAATGAATTTGAAACTAAAATACCCATCTATCACACTTGCTGCACCTTTGAAAATAATATTTTTTTGAAGTTCAAATGAGAAAGGACTACTACCTGAATTTTGACCAAGGGTTGTAATCGTTTTTGCCTTGTCAAAAATGGTCGGAAAAACTTTTCCATTGAAATTGGTCATGATATTTCCAGCTTCATCAACAACAGCTCCTTCTATTTCCACTTCTTGTAATGCGCTAATTGTATCGACATTTACACTATCTATTGCACTTCCGTTTATTTTTAAAGTAGTGACACCAAATTCTGGAATTGCCAGGTGCATAGAAGGATCTCCGATTAAAGTGAATTTTCTGGAATTGGTCGCATTGGTTGCAGCATTGTTTTTTGCAACTCGGATAAGCTCACCAATGGTATAATATTCTCCATCCACTTTGTTGAAAATTCGATCGAAAACTGCTTTGGCTAATTGTTTGTTAGAATGTGCAAACACGGCTCTTACAGTAGTTAACAATCCAATTGCACCGCCATTAGGATTCAGGAATGTCAACTCACCACCAGTTACATAATCGGGTTCATCATATCCGGTAAATGAGCAAGTAGCCGTAACAAATAATGGCAATTTATTTTGATTGTTCCACGAATTGATATCAGGAATTTGTAATACTCTTTCTTGTGCCCATCCTTGCGAACCTCCATGCCCTAAATAATTAATCGCCAACAATCCTTTAAACATATTGTTATTGATAGCCTCTGTTGCTGATGGAAAACGTTCTCCACCCGGTGTTGATACTTGTTGCAAAGCATCAAAATAAACTTTATCGATATTGAATTCGCAGTGATTTTCTTCTATAATAGAAGATACTTCGTCAGCATCTGTTACGTGGCGATTTCCATCTTCATCATCACCAATAAATGCAATCCGATTTCTCCAATCTCCTAATGTTACTGGATCTGTATCGTATCTGATAATTTTGTTGACTACATTTTCTGCCTCTTGAATTGTCTTTACCGGAAATCTCCCTATGGCAATATCCAGATCATCATTTGCATTGATGATACCTTCACCCGGACTCAATAATGTGTAGTAGTCATCACTAGGTGAGGAATCAATTACCTCAAAAGACTCGTGCGTTTCATAAGGTGGAATGAATTGATGGGTGCGCTCTTCAGGTAACTCCAGAATATTTCTATAATCAAAAGAACCATCTCCAAATAATAGTATATATCTGAAATTTGGATTTCTGAAATGAATCATTTCCGCAAAATCTCTGATGGCAGTTATGTCTTTATTTCCACATGCAAATTCATTGTAAATTTGAGAGATTTCTGCTTTCGCAATCACCAATCCACTATGAGAGGAACGATGCTCTATAAAACGATCCACAGCCGCCTCGAATAAAGGATGATAAACCACCACCATATCCACTTGATCTATTGCATGTAAATTTTGATTTTCAACTTTACCGACGATTGTTGGTGAATAAAAATTATTGCCAGTAAAAGCAATAAATTCTTTTAAGTCAGGCATAGTTGCTACTCCAAATGAAAACTCATTGTTATTAAAAGTGCCTAATTGTTTTTTTGGTTTAAGTGGGTCTGTAATATCCCAGATTGTAGTTGATGGATTAATTTCTGTTACTCTGAAAGTAGTAGACGATTGGGTCAATGATTTGGTGTCTCTAAAACTCATTTGATCTCCAAACATCTTCAAGTTCTTTCTACAATTTAAGGTTATATAATCTAACCATCCCTCATTTGAACCATCTCCAATAGCTGGGTAGCTGATTGTTATTGTGAAAGCATTGTTATTAGTAAGGAAAGATTGATTCATCAAACCTTCATTTGCGTAATATCCTTGATTGCTACTGGTAGAAATCTGATTAATACTTTGCGTTAGTGATTCTTCACCAATTAATGCTTTAAACGAAGTTTGGCTATCATATCTTCCAGCAAAACTAGCAATAATTTTTACTGGTTCAGACTGGATTAAATTGGGAAAATTAAAGTCATAGGTTCTTTCTCTGGTTGCTTTAAAAGAATCTCCAAACCACCTTTTCCCAGATCCCTGTGCTGAAACATAAGATCTTAATAAATTGATTTTGTCTTCTTCGAAGTGAGCATAATCATCAAAAGAAGTAGAACTATAAGTAGTAGATGAGATAGATGCTTGGTCTGAAATTCGCAAACCATTAGAGACGTCTACTTTCAAAAAATAATAATTCGAATCATCATAAATATCTGTTTCATGTCTGAACTGATCGTTGTCAGCATTGTATCTCCATTTGTCTTTATTTTCAGCATAAAACAAAATGTAGTCATTGTTGTCAAAACTTCCATCTGCTTCACCTGAAACGAAGATGGCATTTTCTTCTAAATCATCATATCTGAATTCATCAATCGGTTCTGGTAACAATCCACCTCCGTTGCCAAATATTTTAATTTTTTTAGGATCAATACTTCCCACATCAATTCCCATTTCTGATAACATATCGGCACTAATACGATGGACCCCAGTCCGTGCGATTGAAAGTTTGTAAACATCCCCAACTTCTAAAACAGAATTGTAAGTATTGGGACTTTTAGTTGTACCAGTCGCGGTCGATGGTGAATGAGTAACTTTTAATTTGATAGAGGTAACACGTTTATATTGATTGCTTCCAGTTTTAATGATGGGAATGAAATCCACCATACCGAAAAACTTATTTTTATTTTGCGTGACGTTGGTTTCAAAAATTAAATCTTCACCAATAACTACATCTTCTGGTCCTTCATTTTTGGTAAATGATTCATACTGAACTTCTAAGATTTCAATCGTTAATTTACCAGGACCATCAAGAGAAGTTCTATGACGATAAAAAGGAAGCACTGGAAAAGCATCATGAGCTCCAGCTCCTTCAAACTTATAAATTTCGAATTGCAGCTCATCCGGGCTGACATATATAATCGGATCCTTATCCCAATTAAGTTCCGCAGTAATTTCATAGGAAGTTTTCGCGACGAGGGACGTCAAAAGTGGAATAAAAAAAACTAAGAGCCAATATTTCTTCATATCTTTAAAGGGTTGTTCGGCGTTTCGGTAATAGTAAGCATTTTTGAATGTTATAGAAACGTTAAGTAATAGTGAATATTGTAACGAATATATCGAATAACTGACTTTAACAAACTTAAAATAAGTCATCCTTCGTTGTAAACTGAAATTAAGTCAATGATTAGACAAAATATCCTCCTTCTGGTTCTTGCTGTAGCATGTACTTTTTCGGCTTACGGACAAGATCCAATTTTTAGCCAGTATTACAATGCTCCATTACAAATCAATCCTGCCTTCACGGGTAACTCCTATGCACCTAATATTGCGTTGAATTATAGAAATCAATGGAGTGCTTGGTCAGAAGGAGCTGCATATGTGACTTACGCCGCATCTTATGATCAATGGATCAAGCCTATGAACAGCGGATTTGGGGTAATGGTTCAAGCGGATGATGCAGGACAAGGATTGTACAAAACCAATACATTGACGGCTTTTTATGCTTATCGTCTTCAAATTAATCGAGATTTGAACTTGAAACTAGGAGTAGAAGCTGGAATGATTCAAGCACGGTTAAATTGGGATAAATTAATTTTTGGGAATCAAATTGATCCATTAAGTGGAGAAGATATCAGTCTGGATTCAGGTGAAATGAGACCTGATGTTTTGAATAAAACGATACCTGAAATTTCAACAGGCGTATTGATCTACAATAAAATGTTTTACGCTGGACTCTCTATCAAACATTTGAATCGACCAAATGAGTCAATTCTAAATATTAATGAAAATTTGGATGTGGGACTCCCAGCTCGTTGGACCATTCATGGAGGCGCTCAAATAGAAATTATCAAACCAACTAGAGGAAATCGATACGGTTCCTATCTTTCACCTAATATATTATACATACGTCAAGGAGGCTTTGGTCAATTAAATATTGGTACTTATGCTAACATGGGAATGGTATTTGGAGGTGTATGGTATCGAAGAGCGAGAACAAATAGCGATGCAGTCATTGCTTTAGTAGGCGTTCAGCAAGGCAAATTTAAATTTGGTTATAGTTATGACTTGACAATCAATGGATTAGCAGGAAATACAGGTGGAAGCCACGAATTGTCACTTCGTATAAATTTGGAAGATCCAAATAGAGTCGATATGAATGATTGTTTTCAAATGTTTAGATAAGACTTTAACACCCATTCTAATACTATGATAAAATATATAGCGTTTACTATCATGTAGATTTTAATCGCTATATTTGTCAGTCTTTCTCAAAAAAATAATATACTACAATGAAAAAATTCCTGAAGTTCAGCAGTCTTATAGCAATTGCTTGTGTTTTGATGCTGAGTTCGTGTAGCAAAAAAGAAAAATCATCCACTACTGGTTGGAACCTAAATGACCAAAAATGGGGTGGATTTGAAAAAGTTGACTATGAAGGTCAAGCAACCGGTCCTAATTTAGTATTGATCGAAGGTGGTACTTTCACGATGGGTCAAACGGATCAAGATGTAATGTTTGATTGGAACTCCATTCCACGTCGTGTGACCGTTTCTTCTTTTTATATGGATGAAACAGAAGTTGCAAACATCGATTACAAAGAATATTTATATTGGTTGGATAGAGTATTTATCGAATCTTATCCAGAAGTTTATAGAAATGCGCTTCCTGACACTTTAGTTTGGAGAGAAGAACTTTCTTACAACGAACCATTCGTTGAAACTTACTTCAGACACCCATCTTATGATGAGTATCCAGTGGTAGGGGTTAACTGGATTCAAGCAAATGAATACTGTAAGTGGAGAACAGATCGTGTAAACGAAATGGTCCTAATTGAAAGAGGTATTTTAAATCCAAATCCAGAACAAAAAGATGAAGATAACTTCAACACAGAAGCATATCTTGAAGGTCAATACGAAGGAGATGTTAGAAAAAATCTTCCAGACAAGCGTACAGGTGGAGAACGTAAAGTAAGATTCGAAGACGGAATTATGCTTCCTTCTTATAGATTGCCTACAGAAGCTGAATGGGAATATTCCGCATTGGCTTTACAAGGAAATCAAGCATCTGCTCGTGATGAAAGAATTACTGATAAAAGAATTTATCCTTGGAACGGAAATACAGTACGTTACCAAAGAAGAAATAAATACCAAGGTCAAATCCTTGCCAACTTCAAAAGAGGAAAAGGGGATTACATGGGTATGGCTGGAAAGCTAAATGATAAAGCTCACATTTGTGCACCAATCAGAGAATTTATGCCAAATGATTTCGGATTATACAACATGGCAGGTAACGTAAATGAATGGACAATGGATTTATACAGACCATTGACAAGTACTTCACTTCGTGATGTCGATAATCAAGATTTGAACCCTTATAGAGGAAACAAATTTGAAGCGAAAGAATTGGATGAAGAAGGTAAACCAGTTGAAAAGGATAGTCTTGGTCGTATCAAATATCGTTATGTTGAGGATGATGAAGTTGCATCAAGAGAAAACTACAAGAGAGGTCAGGTGTATGATTACCTTGATGGTGATAAAGAATCCGAGGTTGCTTACAACTACGGTAAAACTACTTTGATTAGTGATAAGTCAAGAGTGATCAAAGGTGGATCATGGGCGGATAGAGCGTTTTGGTTATCTCCTGGTGCTCGTAGATTTAAAGAAGAAGATAAAGCGGACAGAACTTTAGGTTTCCGTTGCGCAATGACGAGAACTGGTGGACCAAGTGGTAATGAAGATACGGGTGGTAACAGTTTCAAGGTTAAGAGAAAGAAACAAAAGAGAAAGTATTAATTAAATACTTGAAATTTTACAAACAAAAGTCTCTACGATCATATTTAGATTGTAGAGACTTTTGTATTTTAAGATCAAGATGAACGCAGACAAACAAACTATTGCAATAGCCGATTTATACGATCTATTTAAAAATTCGACTGGTGTTACGACGGATAGTAGAAAAGTGCATGTTGGATCTATTTATGTTGCACTAAAAGGTGCCAATTTTGATGGGAATGAATATGCAGAAAAAGCAATTGAAAACGGCGCTCACTATGCAGTAGTCGATGATGAAAAGTTTCTACTTTCTCCAAAATACTTGTTGGTTGAGGATGGTCTAAAAGCGCTTCAGCAACTTGCGACTTTTCATAGAAGACAATTTTATATCCCTGTTGTTGCAATTACAGGCAGCAATGGTAAAACGACCACCAAAGAATTGGTAGCCTCCGTTTTGGGCAGTTATTACACTGTTCATTATACGTACGGAAATTTAAATAATCACATCGGTGTCCCTTTAACGTTGTTGGGAATGGAGACCAATATTGATATCGCCATTATCGAAATGGGTGCTAATCATGTCGGAGAAATTAAAACACTTTGTGAAATCGCAGAACCTTCCCACGGATTAATTACCAATATTGGAATGGCACACTTAGAAGGATTTGGTGGTTTGGAAGGTGTGAAGAAAGGGAAGTCAGAATTGTACGATTGGTTGGCAATAAATAAAGGCATCGCATTTGTCAACAAGGAAGAGGCATTTTTAGAAAAACTTGCAGGAAAGGTTTTAAGGAAAATAATTTATAAAAAAAGTGATGCACCAAATCCCGCAGTGGCCCCTCATGAAATTTCATTGTTAAAAACCAGTCCGTTTTTAAAAGTAGGATATTTGGTAAAGGGTCAATCGTTTGAAGCGGAAAGTCAATTGATTGGTACTTATAATTTCAACAATCTAATGACAGCGATTTGTTTAGGGAAATATTTCAAAGTACCAGGAGAAAAAATCAAAGAAGGCATCGAAAATTATTTGCCATCTAATAATCGCTCCCAAATTGTAAAAAAGGGAAACAATCAAATTATCTTGGATGCCTATAATGCCAATCCGACGAGCATGCAAAATGCGATTACTTATTTAAAAGAAACCGTGGATGGGAAAAAGATAGCAATTGTAGGAGATATGTTAGAATTAGGCAGTTGTTCTAAAACAGCTCATCAAGATATTGTCAATTTATTAAAAGAAGCTGCTATTTATCAAGTTGTATTGGTAGGGACTGAATTCAAATCAACAACACATGATGGATTTTTACATTTTGATAATTTTCAAGATTGTAAAAGTTGGTTTGAGGAGCAAAATTTTGACAACACTACTATTCTTATTAAAGGCTCAAGAGGAATTCAACTGGAGAAGATTTTGTAAGTCCGTTTTCCGTTGTCCGTCGGTGAGCTTCGCCACCTTTTCCGTTGTCCATTGATGCCTTTTACGGGTCCAAATGTATCGTCAACGGACAACGGAAAGCCTGTCTGGCAGTTCGCCAGAACAGACAGGCATGCGAAGCAACGCGAACGGAAAACGGAAATCACTCCACAAACCGACGATAAGCATTAAACAACCGCTCCGGAAAATCTTCCTTACTCGCTTGGACATAATCATTATAAGAACAAGGTATTAATTCGTGTCGCTGTTTTTCAGCTTTAGAATCTATTGGAATTTTCATCCACCAACGACCGGATCTCCTACTTTTCAAAAATGTTACTTGATATTCTTGTGATTTCCAATCGACCACATATTGAATCATACCATCCGTTCTGATTGGGTAATCATTGGTACGACTAAAAAATCCTTCAATGAAGTACCAGACCATTTGTGAAATAACATGAGCCGTTTGATTTAATCGATCCAAAGAATCTACAAAACCATAAAAGCCGATAGAAGTCAATTTGTCGCTCATTCCAGCATACCTACAAATTTGACATGCCTCTTCAGAAAAAAAACCACTAGGAGAGGGGATGAGTTGACCTGGTGCATCTGCTGACTTAATTGAAGCAATATTGAAACTCAGTAAGTCCGCATCTCGAATCAAAGGTTCTACTTCTTCGATATCACTTTTAATTTTCCCAAGTCTTAAATATTCAAAGCTACGATGATCAAAATATTTTAGAATATCAGACGAAGTGTAATGACTTTGGTACCCAACAATTCCCATATTAAAAAGGTGAGATCTCGGTGTCTCCAAGATACTTTCTATATGATTACTGAGACCATCTGGATCTTCAGGATAGCGGATTTTTTCGTCTACTAAAATTAGATTGGTTAATTTTTTCTGAGAGTGATAAGCTTGATATTGAGCAAAAGTATAATCCACCTTTTGTCCAATGAGTATTGGAATGATATTGCTATTCAATAATTCTTCAATAACAGGAATCAAAAATGAATGATCTTTATTTCGCACATTTCCAAGATCCGCAATTACTTTCTCCTCAAAGGCATGATTTGTCTGATAAAGTACGGCCCTGACGCTGTTGGCTTCTTGCTCCTCGATACCTATAATTGCAATTTTACAATCTTCAAGATTAGGAATCTCATCAATATAAGTTTTGATACAGTTTCTAAACTGATAACTTTTATAATTGCTTTCATCTGTTAGCAAAGGATTTTTGATAGGACTCAACCAGTTTTGAAGCATATTTTCTCAATGTTTGTATGTGTAAGCAAAAAATTGACAAAAAAAATCAATTTATATCATAGGATGTATCCCATGATTATGCGTCACAAAATATGAAATAGAAACATTATATGTATTGCTTTGGAAAATTCAGTTTGGATAAAAATTAAAATTTCCACTTTTATTTGAAACCCTGCGCATTACATGTCGTAAACATTAATCTGTAATGCTATTGGAGCAAATATTGTAACAAAGAGAAGCAGGAGGATATTTGTACACTAAGGGATACATTTCTTCTCAAAAAATGTTATTTAATTTCAGTGATTCAAAGATTTAATTGAAATTGACATCCATAACATTAAAATCTATTTATTTTTTTTAAAAATGATGTAATTGAAACTACAATTGCATCATATTGAGCGTTAAACAGTTTAGAAGTAATAATAATTTGATTTCATTCTTTTGTTTCAAACAAATTATATTTTACTTTTATACGATTTTTGGGATGTCACATATACATCTATATATTTTACATCCAAAAAATAAATTTATTTATTTGAAGGCTTTAAAAAAAGTAATACATTTGTTGTTCTTATGTATATACTTATATTTAATATGTTAATGTTGTAAGATCACCTATTATTTAATCATTCAAAGTAAAATACCCTATGACAAGGAAAATTTATTTATTAGTCGCGTTGGTTTGTGGACTCTTTATCGTCAATACGAGTTTTGCTCAAGACGATGCAGGTTTCAGAAATCTAAAAATCAATGCTCAGCCTAAACACATGTGGGAGATAGGTCTCCACGGTGGTCACTTCATGGTTACTGGGGATATTAACCCAAAGCCAGGATGGGGCGTCGGTCTTCACGTACGTAGAGCCCTTGATTATGCTTGGTCTATTCGTGTGGAAGGTATGATCGGTAACGCATTTGGTATAGAACCTAGAAATTCTGGAGGTTCTTCAATCAGTCCAGGTACTGCAAATTATGTCCTAAGAGAAGCTGGATATGGAAATGCAGGAGAGGAATGGTATCACAATTACAAAATGAAATACATGTCTCTTAAAGGTTTAGGAGTTTGGAGCTTAAACAGTTTCAACTTTAAAAGCCAAGTAAGAAAAGTAAATTGGTATGTTTTTGCTGGACCAGGTGTAAACGCATTTGAAACTTACATGGATATGACAGCAGATTCTGAATTGAATGCTGATGGTTCAAATAGACACAACTTCAACGCTGTTGATGATGGTTTGAACCCGTATCAATCAAGAGAAGATAGAAGAACAGTTACTGAAAACATCAAGAACATCCTTGATGGTGACTACGAAACTAGAGCAGAAGTTGCTCAAGGTCGTCGTTCTGGAGTTGACGAAGGCGAAAATGCAGAGCGTCAGTTAAACGCTGAAGGTACTGTTGGAGCTGGTTTCTCTTTCAGAATTAGTCCACGTTTCAACTTAGGATTCGAAAATATGACAACGTTAACTTTCGGTAACGAAGGTGACTTGTTAGACGGATACCGTTGGAGAAACGTTTTCGATTTAACTCAATTTAAAGATTTGATCAACTACTCAAACATACGTTTGAACATCAACCTTGGTGACAAAGACGAAAAGTCTGAGCCGCTATGGTGGGTATCTCCTCTTGACTTGTTAGGTGAAGATATCGCTGAAGTGAAGTCTCGTCCAAAATTGGATTTGACGGATACGGATGAAGATGGTATCATCGATATGTTAGATCAAGAAAAAGATACTGAAAGCGGTTGCCCAGTTGATACAAGAGGTGTAACGCTTGATTCAGATGGTGACGGTCTTGCTGATTGCCGTGATAAGGAAATCTACTCACCTCCAGGTTACAAAGTTGACTCTGATGGTGTTGCTGATGTTCCAGAACCGGATTACATCAATGAAGCTGACGTAAACCGTATCGTAGATCAAAAGATCTCTCAGATTAAGTTTCCAAGTCAAACAGTTGCTGCTCCAGCTGCTGCTGATTGGTTCTTACCTATGATCCACTTTGATAACGATTACTGTTCTATCAAGAGCACTGAATATGGTAAGTTACACCACGTAGCTCAGGTAATGAAATTAAACCCAGGTTTAAGAGTTGTTGCTGAAGGTCACACTGACAGAAGATCAGGAAACTGCTACAATGATGTACTTTCTTACAATCGTGCAACTACAGCTGTAGATCACATTGCTTCTAAGTACGGTATTGACAGAAGTCGTTTCGTTATCCGTTGGGGTGGTGAAAACACAAACTTAGTCTCTACTGATGCTTCCAACTTAATGAACCGTCGTGTTGAATTCAGAGTAGCTACTTCTGAATCAAACATGGGTGCACCTGGATGTGGTGTAACTAAAGCTGGAAAAGGTTGTGGTAGTGGAATTGGAGGTACTAGCTCTGGAAGTTCTGGAGGTGGAAGCTCTAACTACTCAGGTAACAAAGAAGCTGGATACTAGTCGAAAGATTTTATCTACACTATATAAAAAAGGTGGTTTCGAGTAATCGAAACCACCTTTTTCATTTGTAGCATTTGTGATTATTCTTCAAAAGTCGAAAGGCATTCAATTTCTAATTTTTTCAACTAATGAAAATAATCGAAACCTTCTAATTTCTGTTTATCACAATTGTATTTAGATTGTTGGAATTGACATTCTATGTATACAAATTGAAATATAAAATCGCAGACTTCTATGAGGCAAATTTACCGATCTACGCCTGCCTGCCCGCGAAGGCAGCGAACATGAACCGAGTACAACCAATGGAACGACTCAGATTTTGAGTACGGGTGCTTAATACTAGGAGGTTGTAAAAAACGGATAACGCAAAGTAAACTACCTGCGCCAAAACATCACAACTTCATCTGCGTTATCAATGCGAAGCAAACCATTTAAGTCCTAAAAGAGTGAACTCAATAAGTACCCATAGATAACAACACCAAAGTACATGCGACCTCCGCTTTGATCCCGTTTTCTTCCGCCAATTTCATTAATGGAGGATTTTCTGTTCCAGGATTAAAGATGATTCGCTTTGGCTTTAACGACAAGATATAATCGTAATACTGCTCCTGTCTTTTCGGATTCAGATATAAAGTAATTGTATCCACATCTTCAACATCGGGAGTATCATTTATTATGACGATGCCTTCAATATCACCTTTCTTTATTCCTATTGGTACAACTTCATGATTGGCTGCTTTGAGCTTTGAAGTCGCTTTGTAGGAGTACCTATCAGGATTGGTTGACGCACCTAGTACAATTGTCTTTTTCATTGATTATTTATTTGTCTAAATATAAAACTGAATTTGATGTGAAGAGGTTCCGAAATACGCTCTAGATATCAAATTAAAAATTGAGTTATCAAAAAACTTACTACTCAGTTTCTATAAGATCGGCAGCTCACTGATTGGTAGTTACAAAAAAGGGTCATCATTTTTCAACGATAACCCTGGTATTTGTTTTTTGTTTTGTACGACTAAATTAACATTCTTACTGGATCTTCCAAAATTCCTTTTAAAGTCTTTAAGAATTCAGCACCCATTGCGCCATCTACAATTCTGTGATCACAGGATAAAGTAACTTTCATCATCCGACCAACCTTAATTTCACCGTTTACAACAATTGGTTTTTCGATAATTCCACCAACTGCTAAGATGCAGGCATCAGGTGGATTAATGATTGCGGTAAATTCTTCAATGCCCATCATACCTAGATTCGAAATTGTGAAAGTGTTACCTTGCATTTCATCTGGTTGCAATTTTTTATCTCTTGCCTTTCCGGCCAATTGCTTCACTTCATAATTGATGGTTGTCAATGATTTGTAATTGCATTGTTTGATTACTGGGACCATTAATCCATCCTGAACAGCTACCGCTACGCCGATGTTGATGTCTTTATTGATTCGGATTTTGTCTCCCAACCAAGAGGAATTAATATTTGGGTGTTTTTGCAAAGCCATCGCACATGATTTGACCACAATATCATTGAAAGATATTTTAGTGTCCGCGACTTCATTCATACTTTTTCTTGAAGCAATCGCTTTCCCCATATTAATTTCTACTGTCAGGTAAAAATGTGGAGATGTAAATTTACTTTCTCCCAATCTTCTGGCAATTACCTTTCTCATTTGAGACACTGGAATTTCCTCTGAAGTACCACCTGCACTGATATAAGTTGTTGTAGTAGGTGCTTTGACCGCAGGAGCTTTGGTTGTGCTTGTCGGAGCAGCAACTGCACCACCAGCACCGATCAACGCTTCAATATCTCGTTTTATAATTCGTCCGTTATCACCACTACCTTTGACGGTATGCAAATCGATTCCTGATTGAGAAGCCATACTTTTTGCTAATGGAGACACTTTCAATCGTTCATTTGGATCATGAACCATCTGAGGCGCAGCTGCTTTTGTAGGGGCGGGACTTGTTGATTCTACAACAGGTTCTGTACCTGTTTCAGCAACTGGCTCTTTAGCCGGGGCTGAAGCACCGGCTGGATTATCACCTTGAGCATCTGCCAAAGCTTGTTTGTAATCTTCTCCTTCTTCTCCAATAATTGCTAAAATACCATTTACAGGTACTGCGCCTTCTTTTACGCCAATGTAGAGCAGCACCCCTTCGTGATAACTTTCCAGCTCCATCGTTGCTTTATCGGTCTCTACCTCAGCCAATACATCACCAGGTTCGACAGTATCTCCGACCTTGACAAGCCAACCAACAAGGTTACCTTCTTCCATTGTGTCACTCATACGAGGCATTCTAATAACTTCTGCCATAATGAAATCGTTTAATTGTATTATTTTTGAATTATTCCTGAAGGTACAAAAATGCAATAATTTATACTTTTTTGGAATAATAGCTGTAATTAAAAACACATTCCTTTAAATAAGGTTTAATACGAAAGAAAATGAATTTTTCCTCTAAGTTGATTGAACGCGCAGTTGAAGGCTTTTCTAGCTTACCAGGCGTTGGAAAAAAATCAGCATTAAGATATGTGCTACACTTATTAAAGCAAGATGAAGATGCGACGAAAGAAATAGCAGCTGCGATATCCGAGTTAAAAGCAAATATCAAAGAATGTGATCGATGCCATAATATATCTGATACAAAGACTTGTTCAATTTGTAACAATGATTTGCGAAAACAACAAACAGTGTGTGTCGTAGAAACCATTAGAGATGTCATGGCCATTGAAGAAACAGGACAATTTCGTGGGCTATATCACGTTTTGGGAGGAGTCATTTCGCCATTGGATGGAGTAGGACCTAATGAATTAAATATCGATTCATTGATTGATAGGATTGCAAAGGAAAATATTAAAGAATTGATCATGGCAGTAAGTCCTACAATTGATGGAGACACTACCATTTATTATATTTCAAAAAAAATAACTGATCCAACCGTCTCGGTTAGTACATTAGCCAGGGGAATTTCTTTTGGTGGCGAATTAGAATATGCGGATGAAGTGACACTTGGAAGATCTATCGTAGGTCGTATCCCTTATTCCAACGATAACAAAAAATAAGATGGGAATAAAAATCGATGAAACCATTTATTTTTTAAGGGCCCTTGTGATGCTGAAACATAAATGGTACTAATGAAGCTTTCCATTATAATTGTCAATTTTAATGTCAAGTACTTTTTAGAGCAAGCTTTACTTTCAGTACGGAAAGCTTCTAAGGGTTTAGCAGTTGAAACATTTGTGGTCGACAATGATTCATCTGATGAATCCGTTGATATGATTCATAAAAAATTCCCAGAAGTAACACTAATTGAAAACAAGGACAACGTTGGTTTTTCTACCGCCAACAATCAAGCCATCCGTATTGCAAAAGGAGAATATATATTATTGCTAAATCCCGACACCGTTGTCGAAGAAGATACCTTTTCTAAATGCATCAACTTCATGGATGCGCATCCAAAGAGTGGTGGGTTGGGGGTCAAGATGATTGATGGATCGGGTCGTTTTTTACCAGAATCTAAAAGAGGTTTGCCTTCTCCTTTTGTGGCATTTTGTAAAACATTTGGTCTTTCTAAAATATTTCCTAAATCAAAAACTTTTAATCGGTATCATCTTGGATACTTGAGTAAGGATGAAACCAATGAAGTCGATGTATTGTCTGGTGCGTTTATGCTATTGAGAAAAAAAGTATTGGATGAAATTGGATTGTTAGACGAAAGATATTTCATGTATGGTGAAGACATCGATTTATCTTATCGAATTATTAAGGCTGGGTATAAAAATTACTATTTCGCTGACACCACTATTATTCACTACAAAGGGGAAAGTACCAAAAAAGGAAGTCTCAATTATGTCCGCACTTTCTATAATGCCATGATTATTTTTGCGAAAACACATTTCAAAGGGGAGCAAGCGACCTTGTATATTTTTCTTTTGCAAATTGGAATTTACTTTCGGGCTATCGTGACCATGTTCTCTAATTTGTTTAAAAAATTGGCCTTGCCATTGTTGGACATCCTGGTGATCTTTGTGGGATTATATTTTGTAAAAGATTTTTGGGCCACTCATTATTTCAATGATCCAAATTATTACTTGCCTTCATTTACTTATTTTAATATTCCACTTTACACACTCATCTGGATTGTGTCTATTTTTTTTGCTGGGAATTATAGTGAATATAGCAACCTAAGAAAATTGAGTAAAGGGGTCATACTTGGAACCTTATTGTTAGCAGCTATTTATGGTTTCTTAGATTTGGTTTATCGACCTTCAAGAGCGGTTATCATATTGGGTGCTATTTGGACCATCTTTTCTACCATTTTCGTGAGAACGATTATTCACTTTTTTAAGTATAAGAATTTTAGTATTGGTCGCGAAAAGATTAAAAACTTAATATTGGTAGGAACCATCAAGGAAAGTGTTCGTGTCCAAAATCTGATTCAACAAGCGCAAGTTTATAAAAATATTATTGGGACTGTTTCACCAAGTCATATTGAGGATACATCGATTTATTTGAGTAATGTCGAATATTTGGATGAAATTGTTCAAATTTATAACATCAATGAGATCATATTTTGTGGCGAAGATTTAAGTTCGCAAGATATCATGAAGTGGATGACTCAATTAGGTCCTAACGTAGAATACAGAATAGTGCCGGAAGAAAGTTTGAGTATCATCGGAAGTTCTTCAAAAAATACAGCAGGTGAATTATACACGATCGATATCCAGTTCAATATCGACAATTTAGAAAACAAAAGGAATAAGCGAATTCTAGATGTAGTAAGTGCATTGTTATTAATATTGTTGTCACCAATATTCATTTTTTTCGTAAAAGAAAAAGCAAATTTATTCAACAACATTTTTCAGGTCTTATTTGGTCGTAAATCTTGGGTGGGTTATAAAATGAATGGAGACAATTTACCTAAAATAAGAAATGGGGTGCTCACTTCATTAGATATCTTGAGGGTGAAATCAGTAAAAGATTATACCGCTGAGCGTTTAGACTTTTTGTACGCCAAAGATTATCAAGTCAGTAAAGACTTCGAGATCATTTTAAAAAGCATTAAAAATTTAGGAAGAAAATAATTCAGATATGATTTTAGAAGACATCAAAAAACGAGCTCGCAAATATCACAAAGAAACAGTCGATATCAGAAGACACCTACATCAGTATCCTGAATTATCTTTTCAAGAAAAAAAGACTGGTAAGTTTATCAAAAAGAAATTGGCCGAATTGAAGATCCCTCACAAACATGGTATCGCAGAAAATGGAGTAGTAGGAATTATCAAAGGAAAAGATCCCGGTAAAAAAGTACTAGCACTAAGAGCTGATATTGATGCATTGCCAATCACAGAAATCAATAAGGTAAAATACAAATCCAAAAATCCTGGTGTCATGCATGCCTGTGGTCATGACGTGCACACCGCTTCTCTTTTAGGATCGGCAAAAATTTTAAACGAAATTAGAGATCAATTTACTGGAACCATCAAATTAATTTTTCAACCAGCTGAAGAAAGATTTCCAGGTGGTGCTTCCATCATGATCAAAGAAGGGGTATTGAAGCATCCAAACACCCATCATATCCTAGGACAACACGTACACCCACCATTGGCAGTTGGCAAGATCGGTATGCGTGCAGGTAATTACATGGCTTCCGCAGATGAAATGTACATGACCGTGACTGGAAGAGGTGGACATGGTGCCTTACCGCACGACTGTATAGATCCGGTTGTTATTACTTCACAAATTATCGTGGCACTGCAGCAAGTCATTAGTCGTCGTGCCAATCCGACGACTCCCACCGTAATCACGTTTGGAAAAATAAATTCAACAGGTGGATCGACTAATATTATTCCAAATGAAGTAAAATTGGAAGGTACGTTCAGAACGATGGATGAAAAGTGGCGGGCCAAAGCACACAAATTAATGAGAGAGGTGGCACATGGTATTGCCAAAAGTATGGGAGGGAAGTGCAAGCTACATATTGACAAAGGATATCCGGTTTTATTCAATCATGAAGAGTTGACAAAAGCTACAAGAAAACATGCAGTTGAATTTCTGGGAAAAAGAAATGTAGTCGACTTACCAATCAGAATGACAGCCGAAGATTTCGCCTATTATTCCCAAAAAATTCCAGCCTGTTTTTATCGTTTAGGAACCGGTAATAAAAAGAGAGGAATCACCAGCCCAGTCCATACCAACACCTTTGATATTGATGAAAGTAGTTTAGAATTAAGTACCGGTCTAATGTCTTGGTTGGCAATCAGGCAATTAGGAAATGGTAAAATTTAGATTTGGTTGTTATTATAAAAAGTCATATATTAAAACTTGTTCTTATAGCAAAGAAAAAGCATATCACCTTATCTGTATCTATTGTTGAGATTTTATAAATCAATTATTTAGTCATTTTGAAAATAAAATATTTGCCCATCTCATCGTCTCGTACTCAGACGGATAATTAAGACTATTATCGTCCGTGCGTTCCTTGATTTGAACAAATTTTCTGCTTTCAACATTAACCATTTAATGAATTCATAAAGTACGGCAACTTTTAATATATAAAACTCGTACACCCCAATAACGAGTTATTTTGTAAACCAAATTATAAACCGATTACCTAATATGGCTAAAATCCTTATTGTAGATGATGAAAGTGCGATCAGAAAATCTTTAAGAGATATTCTGGAATTTGAGAAGTATCATGTTGATGAGGCTGCAGATGGGCTTGACTGTATGGTCAAACTGAAAAAAGATAAGTACGATGTAGTGGTCATGGATATCAAAATGCCAAAAATGGATGGGATGGACACGCTCGAAAGAATCCAGTCATTCGATCCATTTTTGCCCGTTATCATGATATCTGGTCACGGTACTATTGATATTGCAGTCGATGCGGTGAGAAAAGGTGCTTTTGATTTCATCGCCAAACCACCAGATTTGAATCGTCTGTTGATTACTGTTCGTAATGCAATGGATCGTTCCAACTTAATTACAGAAACGAAAACGCTCAAGAAAAGAGTTAGTAAAAAGAAGACGGAAGACATCGTCGGAAAATCTGATGCCATCTCTCGTATCAAAGGAATGATCGAACAAGTGGCTCCTACAGAAGCACGTGTACTGATTACTGGATCAAATGGTACAGGAAAAGAATTAGTGGCTCGTTGGTTGCACGCTAAAAGTAAACGTACTGATAAGTCCATCATCGAAGTGAATTGTGCTGCGATCCCTTCAGAGTTGATTGAAAGTGAATTATTTGGACACGAAAAAGGGTCATTTACTTCTGCACACAAACAACGTATTGGGAAATTTGAACAAGCAAATGGCGGAACTATTTTCTTGGATGAGATTGGTGATATGAGTATGGATGCGCAAGCCAAAGTATTACGTGCACTACAAGAAAATAAGATCACAAGAGTTGGTGGTGAAAAAGAAATTCGCGTAGATGTAAGAGTATTGGCCGCAACCAATAAAGATTTGAAAAAGAAAATTGCGGAAGGAAAATTCCGTGAAGATTTATATCACAGATTAGCGGTCATCATTATTCATGTGCCGCCATTGAATGAAAGAGCAGAAGATATTCCATTGTTGGTGACGCATTTTGCGAGTATGATTGCAGGTGAGACGGGTACACCAGTGAGAGAATTTACAGCTGCTGCCATGAAAGCTATGCAGAATTTACAATGGACTGGAAACATTCGTGAATTAAGAAATGTAGTCGAAAGATTGATCATTTTGGGAGGTAATAAAATCTCCGAAGAGGATGTTTTCAAATTTGTTATGCCATTCGATTCTACGCTTAGCGGGACTTAAAATTGCTGTTAAAGTGTTATAATTGGAGACGATTTCACTTTGCATCCCACTTAATTTGAATATTAAAAGAAAAAATCATAATATCGCAAAAGCCTGTCATGCATTGACGGGCTTTTTGTTTTGAAATACTAAATTTAGCGTACTTAAATATAAAAAATAATGAGCAGCGAAAAAGACAACAATGGTGCTGTCGCCAATAAAGCGAAAAAACAGTGGACAACAAATAAAGGTGAAAATTCATGGACACTTTTTAAGGTAATTTCTGAATTCGTTGAAGGATTTGAAACCATGAATCGTATCGACCCTTGTATTTCCATTTTTGGATCCGCAAGAACGAAACCTGGTGAATTTTACTACGAACAAGCAGTTGCAATTGCAAAGCGTTTAACCAATGAAGGATACGGAATCATCACAGGAGGTGGTCCTGGAATTATGGAAGCAGGAAACAAAGGTTGTTCGTTGGCAAATGGTGTATCGGTAGGCTTGAATATCGACTTACCATTCGAACAAAGCCATAATCAATATATCGATCCAGAGCACAATTTGAATCACCGTTACTTCTTTGTACGTAAAGTGATGTTTGTAAAGTATGCACAAGCTTTTGTGGTCATGCCAGGTGGGTTCGGTACACTAGACGAACTTTTTGAAGTACTGACATTGATTCAAACCAAGAAAATCACACCAGTTCCTGTTATACTTTATGGCACAAAATTTTGGTCAGGAATGAAGGACTGGGTTAAGAATATTATGCTCGCGGAAGGGAATATTTCTGAAAAAGATTTAGACTTAATTCCGATCACAGATGATATCGATGAGGTAGTGAAAATTATCCAAGACTTTTATAACAAAGGAAATTACAGTCCTAATTACGAGTTGTAATTATATTGTTATATAATAATTGATAGTGAAGGCTGTTTGCAAGTTCAAATGAACTAAGTTGGCTGAGAAGTTTGTGGACATCGCACAAATTATACAGATTGTATTCTAAAATCGCGCTGGCTTTTACTACAAAAGGGCTTGCAAATTATATGGAGGAAAAAAATTTATTTAGATTAAGGCGAAAAACGTAAACATAGCCTTAGTTACGGTGAGCCTGCCTGACTGCGCCAAGCAGACAGGGCTTTTCAACACAGATATCGATAAATTTTTCTCATAGATAACCGCCATTTTGGGGTTCAATCTGTATAAGA
>CALFWW010000258.1 GCA_937928575.1 uncultured Saprospiraceae bacterium
ACCAGCAAATGCTGTTTTAGCAATTACTTTTTCAAGGGCAACTTTCACATCATCAGCGATGGTTTCATATTGTCTTTTCAGGTCCAAAAATGGAATGTTCATTTTTACTTCTTTTGCTATGTTTGATGTTTGCATATTGTTATTTTTGGCAAAGGGATACTCCCTTTGTTTGTGTTTATATCACCCCTTCAGGGTTTTATGGTTCTAAGGATTTTGGCTGGATTCCCCGCTACGATTGCATTTTCCGGAACATCTTTCGTGACGACTGAACCTGCTCCTATTATGGCATTTCTTCCAATTTTTACACCCCCTAAAATCGTAGCACTCGTTCCAATCGAAACACGATCACCGATTTTTGTTTCTACCATTTCCCAATCCTCATCTGTTTGCATCGAGCCATCTTCATTGATTGCTCTTGGATACATGTCATTGATAAACGAGACATTATGCCCAACGAAAACACCGTCGCCAATGTGGACGCCTTCACATATAAAGGTATGACTGGATATTTTACAGTTTTTTCCAACAATTGCCCCACGTTGTATTTCGACAAAGGTTCCTATTTTACTACCATCGTCAATAGAGCAACCATATAGATTAACGAACTTGTAAATTTTGACATTTTCGCCAACTTTCACATCGTTAATGCTTTGTTGAGGAGAATCGATATTAAGCGTTTGCATAAGTGAGTTCAACTTCTGTTCCTTTGTTTTTCATAGAATAAGTCGCAGCTTCCAATATGGTTACTACTTCCAATCCACTTTGATAATTGGATCTCGGCATATTTCCTGTTTCGATGGAGTTGACGAAATCTTTTGCCATTCCTGCCAATGCTTCTGATTGCGGAATTTTTGGTATTTGAATATCTCCAATTCTGTAATCGACCAGTAATTTATCTCTATCCGATTCTGGAATTACATTATATCCTTTATCGTAGATTTTTAATTTTTCAGTGGTTTCCAAATCATTAAAAACAATCATCTTCTTGTCACCACCAATTAGCATTTGTCTGATTTTTACTGGAGATACCCAAGAACAATTGAAATGTGCGATACGATTTCCTGGATAATGTAAAGTCAGATAGGCTATATTTTCAAGATCATTATCGATGTGAGAAACACCTACTGCTTGTACTGCGATTGGTTTTTCTTTCATCAAAAAACTACAAATTGAAATATCATGAGGTGCTAAATCCCACAATACATCTACGTCTGTTTGAAACAATCCTAAATTGATTCTGGTCGAGTCGATGTATTTAATCTTTCCTATTTCGCCACTATCAATAATTTCCTTTATTTTTTCAACTGCACTGGTATATAAATACGTATGATCGACCATTAAGACCAGTCCCCTATTTTTTGCAATTTCGATTAATTCAGTTGCCTCCACCACAGATGCGGTCATTGGTTTTTCCAACAATACATGTTTGTCATGCATCATCGCTTGTTTCGCCAATTTGAAATGGGTAAAAACTGGGGTGGCGATGGCTACAGCAGTGATTGATTTGTCTTGTAGAATTTCATCATAATTATTAACCAATTTAATATCAGGAAATGCCTTGTTAGCACGATTCAATTGCTTCTCATTGAGGTCAAATATGCATGCAACTTCGCAACCGGGTGTTTTGTTGAAATTACGTACTAAATTGGGTCCCCAATATCCATATCCGATAATTGCTATTTTCATTAAATCAGTTTTTTATCAATTGTTTAAGGAGTTATTTTGTAGCCAAGACGGTTTTGTCAATGCGCTTTTTTTTTACTTTGAATTTTGAGACAATAAAAAACAGGGTTGACAGTTCTTTTCCGACTCGAATCATATTTGTCAAGGAAGCTCCTTTACTGACGCCATAAGTTCTTGGTAAATAATTTGATTTGACTTGAATGGGATCGAGTTTTAATTTATTCAACTTAGCACAAATTTCACTTTCGATGGCGGAACTATGAATTTTCAAATCTAAATTCTGAATAATCGAAGTTTTGTATGCCTTTACCCAATTCACATCTTTCAATTCCAGACCGAGCAACACTTTATTGAAAATTTTATTGACAAAGGAAAGTGTATTTCTGAAAAGCGAATATGATTGGTTTTCCTGACGATAAAAGCAGATATAATTGTTGCTATCAAATTCTTTATAAGGAATTAATTCTTGTACATCAAATTGACCATCTCCAGGCACAAACACCAAATTCTCTTTCTCCGCATTGAAGTAAACATCTCTGATCGAAGCGCCAATTCCTTTATTCACCTCATGACAAACGGATTTGACATTTTTGGGATGGTTTGTTGCAATATTTTGAATAATCTCTTTTGACCCATCCGTGCTCGCATCATCGACTAAAATTATTTCAAAATCGCACCCAAAATTCTTCAACATTTGATGTACATCCTCAAAAACATTTTGAATCGTTCCCAACTCATTAAAACAAATAATACCGATCGACCAACTTTGCATTCAAAAATTCTTGTTTTTGGAAAATAATTACACCTTTTCCTTATGTGTTTATACGTGATAATCAACTGTTTAGTTGTCAATTCGTATATGTATTGCTTAAATAGGTTAAATTAGGAACTTTTTGATTGTTAAACAAAAAAAGATAACTTATTGGGTGCTTTTGTCAAGCAATGGTATTTACTTTGCAAACGAATATTTTAACCTAAAAATTTAGAAAATGTCATCACCAATTTCCAACAAAACATTGCTTTCGAAACGAATCACACAGATGTCAGCAAGTGCGACTATTGCCATGTCTCAATTAGCGCGAGATTTAAGCGCAAAAGGTCATGATGTCATCAGCTTAAGTTTGGGTGAACCTGATTTTGACACACCGGTACATATTAAGGAGGCTGCGAAGAAGGCATTGGATGAAGGACAAACGAAGTATACGCCCGTTCCTGGACGCGAGGAATTGCGAGCAGCGATCAAGACAAAATTTAAAAGAGATAATAATATTGACTGTGAAATTAATCAAATTGTTGTTTCCAACGGAGCCAAGCAATCTATTGCCAATCTAAGCTTGACGATGCTGGATGAAGGGGACGAAGTCATCATTTTCTCTCCGTATTGGGTCAGTTACTATGAGATTGTAAAATTGGGATTGGGAACTCCTGTTATTTTAAATGCGGGAATTGAATCTGATTTTAAAGTAACTGCGGAGCAACTCAACAATGCAATTACAAATAGAACTAAATTCATTTTATTTTCATCGCCATGCAACCCTACTGGTTCTGTTTATGAAGAACAGGAGTTGAGAGCGATTGCAGATGTGGTTGCTAAGCATGATGACGTTTATATCGTTGCTGATGAAATTTACGAGTACATTAATTTCACTGGAAAACATGCTAGTATTGGTTCTTTTGCAAATGTAAAAGACCGTACAATCACCGTAAATGGTTTCTCAAAAGGTTTTGCAATGACGGGATGGCGATTGGGATATATGTGTGCACCGAAGGCAATTGCAGCTGCATGTAGTAAGATGCAAGGTCAGTTTACTTCTGGTGCTACTGCATTTGGACAATTAGCTGGCGCACACGCATTGTTATCTGACATGACTCCTACAAACGAAATGCGTAAAGCGTATCGCGCACGTCGAGACATGATGATGGAGAAATTAAAAGAAATTCCGGGATTTAAAGTCAATCAACCGGAAGGTGCATTTTATATTTTTCCTGATATTTCTGCTTTATTTGGAAAAAAACATGGCGATACGGTAATCAATAATTCTGTTGACCTCTGCAATTATTTGTTACAAAATGTGCACGTAGCCTTAGTTCCTGGAAGTGCTTTTGGAAATGATAATTGTTTGCGTATTTCTTATGCAGCTTCAGATGAGCAATTGAAGGAAGCGGTAAGAAGGATTAAGAAAGGGGTTGAGCAGTTGGTTTAGAAGCGATTGCTGCAATTGTATTAGGACTTTTCATTTTCATAATTAAAGTCATCCTGTCCATCATCCCTTCTAATAAATGTGCAAATTGTAATGGTGAAGGCTATTGGAAAGAAACGAGATGGGTAAGAAATTTTTGTGGTTTGACACTATATGTATGTAGTAAATCAGAAACCTGATTTAACAGTAAAATGCGGTAATTTGGTATGGTTAAATTGCATTATTTTTAAAGCTTGGGTTATACGTTAAAAAACAGAAAATTGAAATGAAAACCATAACTTTTATTATTTGCTTATTCATAATCGTTACGACTTCATTTGGTGTAAATGAAATTGACAATAAAAAATTATCTGAAACGCTAAAAATATTAAAAGAAGTCAATACTAATTGGAAGCAAGAAGATTTATCTTTTATTTTAAACGATTTGCTAAAAATAAATTTAACAAATTTAAAAAGAGAACCCATTAAGTATCATTTAAAATTCGTTGAAAAAATACTGCGACATAGACGCCCTTCAAATTTAACTGTTCATCAAGAAACGAAAAGAAATTTAAATCTAGATTATTTAAAATATTATTGGGAAAGCGGCAATTTTCCAACAAACAGCTTTCATGAAACTTCCACTCCTTACTTTGTGGATATTTTCGGTATTCATTGTGCGGTCGGCTTCATGCTGAAAAACGAAGGAGTAGTTGAACTAATAAGAAAAATTAAAGAAGAAAATAACTACTTATTCATTGATGAATTAAATAATAAATACACAGAATTAGTATTATGGAGTCAGGATAATGGATTTACAATGAAAGAATTATCTTGGATACAACCAACTTATCCGCCCCAGCAACAAGATATGCTTCCAATAGGAAATGGAGGTGGTGTTGACGGTCATGTGAATATATTGAAAGCAAATCCAGATGAGTCTATTCTATTTATGGCAGGTGATTTTACAGCAATTGATGGATTTTCCGCTAACAGTATTGTCGGTTGGGATGGCGATAATTGGATGAACTTAGGAAGTGGTATAGATGGAGAAATATTTGACATACATTTTCATAACAACAAACTTCACATATCGGGTGATTTTAAAATTCATGGGGAAGAGAATTTTGCCAACATTGCTTATTGGGAAAACAATACTTGGGTAAAATTGCAAGATGGAGACTCGGGAGTTATTTACAAGATGGAGACTTATCAAGAGCAA
>CALFWW010000259.1 GCA_937928575.1 uncultured Saprospiraceae bacterium
ATATCTTCGTTAGAAAGCCCTGTCTGCTTGGCGCAGTCAGGCAGGCTCGCCGTAACTAAGGCTATGTCTACGTTTTCTGCCTTGATCTCGAAAAATTTTCCTTCCAAATATATCCGCACTTTTAGACTACAATTTGCATAAATGGCTCCTGTAAGTAGAATCGAACTACTGTCAGACGGTTAACAGCCGACTGCTCTACCATTGAGCTATACAGGAAATTGGTTTGCTTGACTGGAGTTCCTGCCTGAATGGTTTCAGTCAGACAGGGAACCTGTATCTCTCGGTTCGTAGCCGAGTGTCCTTCCAGTTGAACGACAAGCAAGTTTGGGAAAATTGAATTTCGATATTCATTTTCTCTGGTGCACCCGCAGGGAATCGAACCCCGACAATACGATTTAAAAGACCGCTGCTCTACCAGTTAAGCTACGAGTGCATAACATTACTATTACAAAATTGAAAAACACATAGTTGACCCTGCGGGAATCGAACCCACGACCTGTTCGTTATGAGCGAACTGCTCTACCATCTAAGCTAAGGGTCGATTCTTTGATTGTATAGTATCCTATTCTAATTGACAAATGATCCTACAACCTATTTTTTATTTGTGGTCCCTGAAGGATTCGAACCTTCAACCTTTCGCATGTAAAACGAATACGCTACCGTTACGCCAAGAGACCTGATTGTATTACGCATTGGAATCGAACCAATAACCTCCATCGTATCAGGATGGTGCTCCCCCAATTGAGCTAGCGTAATAGGTTGAACTGTGGAGAAATTCGGAATTGAACCGAAACCAATTTCGATGCAAATGAAAGGCGCTACCAATTAAGCTACTTCCCCATTTTAATTGAATATCAAATACACGTTTTTTCTGAGCGTCTTGTGAGACTCGAACTCACACCTATAGCTTGGAAGGCTAGTATGCTGCCATTGACACCAAAGACACTTTTTTCGTTGCGACTATCAGATTCGAACTGATGACCTCCGGCTTATGAGACCGATGAGCTGACCACTGCTCTAAATCGCAATATTTTTTTATGGAGAAAATTTGAACTCATATTTTCTCCAATCGAATTTCGAAGCAGGCGCTTATACCATTTACGATTTAAGATGGCGTAAATGGTATTGATTCGAGCATACGTTTCTTTTACGTATCCTACTTCGAAATTCGGATTTTAGGGTTTCATTAAATACGTACGCAAGAATGTTCGAAATATCAAAAAGTTGACTGAGTCATGACTTTTCGAATTTGTTAGCCTTCTCTTTCGGCGGATAAATCCGACGCTACAGTAGGACGCGAACTCCTACGCGTACTCCACTTCAACATTCTACGGTTCCTTGTTCGATATTCGATTTCCAAATTCTGCGTTTCCCGAGTGGTAACGGGAGGTATCGAACCTCCATCTTTCGGGCTTCAACCGAACGCTAAGACCTCATCAGCTACGTTACCAAAATATATTGTTATAAAATATGAAAAATGGGCACAAAAAAAGCTCCTCTTTTTCTCAAAGAGGAGCTTTTTTATTGCTGATTCAAAATGCAATTAACAAAGGCATACCTCTTTTGTTCGATTAGCGACCATCGCTATCGTATTCTTCTTCCCACAAATATTAAATCGCCTTGTATTTTTCATCTTTATCTAATTTTAAATTAAGTGCTGACCTGTTAGGATTCGAACCTGAACTACAAAAGTCAAAGTTTTGTGTGCTGCCGTTACACTACAAGTCATTAAAAAACCTGAAGTGGGGCACCATGTGGAGATTTGAACTCCAACCTGCACATTCACAGTGTACTATGCTAACCAATTACAACACATGATGGCCCTCTTCAGTTACAGCTGATGCTGATGCTGTCGGAGCTGTTGTGTTATATTGATTATTAAATTCATAATACTATCTTCTTGAAACTAAGAACGCCACTATTAAAGTAGAAGTTCCCAAAGGTCAAATATTTTTTATTTTTTTATTCTGCACTGAATAATTTCTAATTCTCACTCATCGAATTTTAAAAACGATAGAAGGTAATCTCCTACTTACTTCATCACCAGGACATCTAACTTTGATGTTGTCAAAATAATAAATATCACCGGGTCTTGCTTGTTGAACGAGTCGTTTGGCTTGCCCTACGTATTTGCCACGAGCATTTTTGGCACTAACTGGATCTGTCATTTTAGCCTGTCTGGTTACTTCATATTCTTGGACCACACAGTTGATATCCCATTCAAAACCGCTTAACATGGTTCCTATACCTAATTGAGCTTTGAATGTTGCATTCCCCATAGTTCCACCTGTTTTGTTGGGTCCAGCCCCTAAAATTGGTACAGGATCACTGATTTTTTTTATCCTAAAAACAAAGTCTGTCTTTTTAAGTCCTTCACCTGAAACTGAAATGATTGCATTATCTGTTGGTCTCGTAGCAGTCGCCATATATTTAAAAGGAGAAATCTTTTTTAGTTGTATGTCCTTACTGGTTACTTTGATAGATTCTGAAGGCACACCGGCAGCTCCTATGCTGATTGGATTGTCTACTCCGATATAAATCACATTCATAGCTGTCGCAGCAACATTTGCAAACCGTTCTCCCACTTCATATTCGAAAGTACGAGTATCTTTTTCGACAAGACCATTGATAGGATTTACGAATGAGTATTCAACGGTGTATTCATGAATACCACTTTCTCTTGCCGGAATCGAAAATTGAGCCTTTCCATTTTTTACCGGGAGTTTCTGCCCATCTACTTTTATAGTTACAGCAGTAGATGCCATATCAGTAGCACCTAAAAATAATTCGGTCTCATAAGGTTCCCCTGAGATGACATAACTCTTGGTGGGTGATGATACTGCTTCGAAACCTGAAATAACAGGAGCTTCACTCGCCCCTACTTTATTGAGCAAATAATTCAGGATAACATTTTCAGAATTCTTGGTATCGTATTTTATTTTGGATAACATTGTAAGCACGACCCCTAATGGCATTTGATAAAAATTATAATGTGCCCAATTTAATTTGTCAGTATTTTCCCAATCCTTCTCTACTTTTAAGGTAATCTTAGAACTGATTTCTTTTTCATCTTCTGATTCTACAAATTTCAAAAACTTGGAGCGATATTCATTTATTGACATTTCCAAATCTGCTCCTTTACCATCATTATCACTTGGGTTTAGACCAACTAAAATTCTGGTTGCGATATCTTTATCTTTCTCCCCTTTTAATTTTCGACTCAATTCATTTGCGTCTTCATCTTGCTCAATTATATAATCTTCATCATCCACAACCCCATTTTTATTTCCGGAAGCATCAATTAACTCAACCATTAAATCATCAATTGATTCTACCAATTCTTGCGAGGTATTTCTTACAACATCTGCACGCTTGGCATATTTTTCAAACTTTTTCCAATCCTTTTTAGCATACTTAGCAATTTCTCTTGGTAGAACTTTATTTTGATTTTCAATAACTTCAATCGATCGATTCAATTCATTATCCAACAATTTGAATGCATCTAAGATTTCGACAGATACATTGAGTGCCAGCATTGCAGTCAAGACAATGTACATGATATTAATCATCAGTTGACGGGGTTGTTTTGGAATAGACATATTTTATTTGTTTTTAGTATTGAGAATTTATGGATATAGGAAAGCCATTACGCTTATCGATTTTTTAGCTGATCGATTGTTTGAAGCAGCTCGCTTCAAACAATCTTTATGCGTTAGTAACTTGTAATTAAAATTGGTTGAAATCTCTCCCTACCATTAGGTAATTGGAAAGTCGCAGTCAAAGCGAAAAGTAAAAGTATTGTTAAGAAAAACTGGAGCTTTGGCATATTACACTAGATTATTTGATTAAACTATGTTTAATACAGATTGTATTCTAAAATGGCGCTGGCTTGTACTACAAAAGGGCTTGCAAATTATATGGAGGAAAAATTTATTGAGATTAAGTCGAAAAACGTAGACATAGCCTTAGTTACCGCGCTGGCTTGCATTGCAAAAGTACATGACTTTATTTTCAACGCAGATATCGATAAATTTTTCTCATAGATAACCGCCATTTTGGGGTTCAATCTGTATAATCTCTGCTCCGTTAGTATAATGTGAGAAGGTGGAAAAGTAACAAAAGGTAAGTGAGAAGAAAAAGAAGATATGTAGAGAGGAACTTGAGAGCCTCAGGCAAGATGCCTGAGCCACATAAAAAAAGCCTTTCAACAATGCTGAAAGGCTTTTTTTTATTTATGACAATGGACTAGTAAGTCCAAAGATCATGTTCAAAATTAAAAATTTCATTTTTAATTTTATCTGCTTCTAATAGAAGATCAACTCCTGTCAGATAATCTTGCAAACGTCTATCTTGAACGTTGGACTCTTTATAAATGTAACTCGAAAAGAATCTCATTTCTAAAAGGTCTTCCCAACTGGTAGGACTTGCATCATTACCGACATTGAAAACTCGATGTCTAGCTAATACTTCTCTGATTTCAGGATAGTATACCCAGAACATTGGTTTTTCATATCTGAAATTACCTTGATCATCATTGATGTCAATAAGCGGTGCGATTCCTAAGATACGAACCATCATGGTAGAAGTTTGTTCATCGAAGAACCATACTTCTTTTAAACGGAAACGTTTTACATCTTCAGGATTCAAATCATTCCGAACTACTTGTACTTGTTCTTCGTAGGTTTCTGGATCGAATGTGATAACCGTATCAACTGATCCACCCATTGAAGCGACTTCTTCACCTTGTAGTCGATGAGTAAATTTATCATCCTCTGTACTATAAACGGATATTTCACCATTTGTAGCTGCATCCATTAGAATCGTAAAAAACGGTTCTTCAGGATAAGAGAAAGGAAGATTCATTTTTTCTCTTACATCAATAACTCTCCAGATACGTTTTTCCCAAAACACATCTGCTTCTCGGATTGGTTGGTATTCCAGTACTGGGCGTTCGTAAATAATACGCTTTTCAACGATATCATCTAATGGTGCGTCCTCGTCTGGTTCGCTTGCTTCTGTTCTAGTAGTTGTTTCAGGCGTCTGAGCGAAAGCAGGTGTAGCTGCGATCATCACTAGGCCAAAAACTAAGAACGAAAATAATTTCAGAGCAATCTTCATAATATGTAGATTTTGATTTATTTACTTAATCTTGAAAACAACACTAGACAACTTACGTCCAGCGCTATCACCAGGGCATCTTGCTTTTACTTTATCGAAGTAGTAAGTATCACCAGGTTTCGCTTGCATTACAGCTCTCTTTGCTGCGTCTCCGTATCTTGCTCCACCGTTAACGTGTGAAACAGGATCTTGACGTTTTGCAACACGTGTTATTTCGTAACCTTGGATTTTACACTTCGCATCAAAGTCGAATCCTTCAAGGATTGCAGCTAAACCAAGTTGAGCTTTAAACTCACCGTTTGGCATAACACCACCTTTCTTGTTTGGACCAGCACCTAAAGCAGGTGTTGGATCAGGAATACGCTTCACACGGAATGGGAAATTAGTAGGTTTCAAACCACCACCCGAAACTGTGATTTTAGCTTCACCAGGTCTTGATGCAGTCGCAATGTAACCACCTCTTCCATCTTTCTTTAAAGTAACACCAGAAGCGTTTACTTTTAAAGCATTTGAAGAGATACCTGCAGCTGTTACTGATACTGGATTATCTACACCGATGTAAAATACATTCATTTTTGTAGCAGCAACGTTACAAGAACGTTCACCTACTTCATATTCGAATGATCCTTTTTCTCTTGTTACTTCACCCGTTACTGGATTTTTGATAGAGATGTTTACGTTGTATTTCTTGACACCAGTTGATCCTGCAGTAGCTGTATAAGTAGCAACACCACCTTTTACAGGTACAGAAGAACCGTCAACTTGTACTGACATTCCACTGATTTTATCACTGGATGCACTCAAGAACAATTCAGTTTCAAATTTTTCACCTTTGATCACGTAACTTTTCTTTGGTGCTGATACAACGCGGAATTTATTGAAAACAATATCTTCACCACCAACTTTTCCCATTAAATAATTCAAAACAGCTGTTTCAGAGCTTTTTGCATCATTTTTCATTTTGGTTAACATTGGTAGCACTGCTTGTACAGGCATGTGACCGAAGTTAAAGTGACCCCAACTTGGTTTACCGGAGGTTTCCCAATCAGAGTCAACTTTCATCGAGATCTTATCTGCGTATGCAGCTTGATCTTCTTTGTCAATAAACTCCATGAATTTCCCTTGATATTCCTCAATCATTGCCTTCAACTCTTCAGCTTTACCACCCGCTCCGGTTGGATCACCTCCAATCATTAAACGCGTAGTGATATCAAAATTCTTTTTGTTTTTAAGATCTTTTCTCTTCAATTCTCCAGTTTCCTTATCTTCTTTCATGACATAATCTTCGTCATCTATTACTCCATCTTTATTAGAGTCAGATAATCTTAGAATAATGGCATCAATTGAATCAGAGAAAGTTTTGGAAAGTGCCATTGCTGGCCCTGTTCTATCTGCATACTTACCGAGTTTCTTCATGTCTTTTTTAGCAAGACGTGCAACTTCAGCAGGTATGTTTGCATTTGCTTTGTCGAGAACATCATTTGATTTTTTCAGTCCTTTATCGACAAGCTTGAATGCGTTGAATATTTCCGCAGAAACGTTTAGTGCCAACATCGCAGTTAGTACTAAGTACATGATGTTGATCATCAGTTGCCGCGGTTCCTTAGGTATTGACATATCTTATTCTGTTTTTAATTGGTTTGAAAATTCGTATTAAGCGTCTTTGCGAATGTTAGACATTGCAGACAATACGTTTCCATAAACAGTGTTCAATGAACCTAAGTTTTTGTTTAAAGCAGAAAGTTGCTCCTTGTAAACTCTAGTATCATCTAAAGAGTCTCCAAGATTAGCCATTGCTTCATTCATCTTAGTATAGAAATTACCCATTGATTTAATCTGGTCACCTGTTCCTGAGAAATCCACTTCTTGAAGCGCTTTCAAAGACCCTAAGCTCTTAGACATCGATTGTAATTCATTCAACATACCTCCTAACTTTTGCTCAACTACTTCACCGTTTAGTGAACGTTGGTTTTCGTCGAAGTCAGCTATACCATTTTGAATTGGCGATAATTTAGCGTTGTGAGAATCCAATCCTGGATACAATTTTTCCCAATAGTAGTCCTTTTCTGGAGGCAAAATTCCAAGTAGTAAGAATAAGAATGCTTCAGTACAAAGACCGATTGTTAACATTTCAGATCCTCCTTCCCAACTTTGGATTTTGAAAAGTGCACCCATCATAACGATTGCTGCTCCTGCTCCAATGATAAAGTTTTTTAGATATTTAAATCCTTTTGATTTGTAGAAAGCCATTTTTAAATCCTTTTTAAATGGTTAGTTAATTTTATTTTAATACGGGTTTTTTGATAATTGGTTTCTTACATCCATAATTGGATATCTAGAAAAAGTAACAACAACAACCAATATGATTATCAATTAGGTAGGTTCTATTTTTACAGTGTCCTGTGTTTTAATCCAAAAATGGTATAGGGCTCAAAAGCATTAAGCATTCCTATACCATTTTTAGATCTATAATTATTCAAGGTTAAAGTGATTTTTAGAAGTCATTCATTGATCTACCTAAGAAGGTAAGTGCACAACGAAATCCAACATAACTCTTAGTCGTATCTTCATACTCCCAGTGTCTAGTACCAGTTTGCATAAAAAATGCAATATCCTTCCAAGATCCACCTCTGATTACTTTACGCTTGTATGCTTCAGAGTCATCATCTTTACTATCATATCTTAAATCAGGATTCAAATCGTGGATGAATGAGTATGCATTTTCGTGAAAAGCAGAAGAAGTCCATTCAGCTGCGTTTCCAGCCATGTTGTAAAGACCATAGTCATTCGGGAAATAAGCATCTGCTTTAACTGTGTATAAACCACCATCTTCTGGATAATTTCCACGACCTGGCTTAAAGTTCGCTAGCAAACAGCCTTTTGCATTTCTGGTGTAGTATCCACCCCAAGGGTATGGCGCTTGATCGTGTCCACCTCTTGCCGCATATTCCCACTCGTGTTCGAAAGGTAATCTGAAATCTTCAGAATTTACTTCTCCTTCAACAGCACCCATATAAGAATTCCACAACTTGGTTCTCCAATAACAGAATGCGTTTGCAGTTTCCCAACTAACACCAACCACTGGATAATCATCGAATGCAGGGTGCCAGAAATAGTTACGTGTCATTGGCTCATTATAAGAATAAGCGAAATCACGAACCCAGCAAAGTGTATCAGGATAGATATTTACATTATTTCTTTTGATGAAAGAACTTCTCGGAGAACGGCCTCTGTCGTGTGCAGCAGACTGCCAATTGTACCATTCGTACTCATATTGCATTTTGGAAACGTCTAATTCACGCTTACCAGCAAATTTATCATCTCCTTGGTAATAAAGGTCTTCTAATTCTTCACTAGACCAATCCAATTCTTCTTCCCAATCAATATATTGATTACCAAAATCATCTTCCATGTAATGATCCATATATGAATGTGCTAAAGAGTCTTTGACCCAGTAAACAAACTGACGATACTCATTGTTGGTAACTTCAGTATCATCCATGTAGAATCCTTGGATTGAGATTGATTTAGATCTTTGGATATAGGTATTAGCGATATCTTGATCGCCAGGACCGATATGCAAAGTTCCTGATGGGATGTAAACCATACCGTAAGGATTGATTCCCTTCCATGTCGGTCTGTCGATTACACCAATTAATTGACCATTTTGCTTTGTACCACAAGAGGTAACAATCACTGAGAGAAGCAAAAATACAATTGAAGTTTTAAGTAGTTTCTTCATTATAACACCCGAGTTTAACTTTAGATCGATGAATTTAGTCTAAAGTGAATGTAAATATAGTTGTTTGTGTGTTTTATAAGAAATAAATTTTTGTATTTCTTAGTATCACAATTTATTCATAAACCACACAACCTTATTCTAACGATTTTAATTGGGGAAATTGTATATTCCAAATAATTTAACTCATTTGAGCGTAAGCTGCATAAAAATAGGAAAGTAATATGATTAAAAAGCCATACCTACAAAAAACGTGGATTATAAATCACATTTTGTAGTTTTCCTTGCCCAAACTCTTTATTTAGGTTGTAATTTATCAAAATTTCATGTGATCCTTGACTTACTGAATTGTATGAGGAAATCGATAAATCATAGCTATACGCTAATGTTAAATTTTCATTCATCTTAAATCCAGCAATGAATGCCACCGCATCCAGGTTGAGATCACTATATCCTCTTAAAGAAACGCCTCCAAGAAGGAAATCATTGTAATTTGCCATGATAGCAACATATGTTTGCAGATAATTTTGATCCATCTTGACAAATCCTGAGGGGGAAATCTCGATATCACTTGTCAGTTGCCAATAATATGCCAAATAGAAGAAGTAATGCCGGTTTAAAGTGAAATTAAAATCCGTTTCTGAAAAATTTAGTTCATTGCCCAATAAGTTATCCGCAGATACCCCTGCTTCAAATCTATCATTTTTAAACATAACTCCTACTCTAGAGGTTGGTGCAACCGCTGTTTCCAATACGATTGAAAGCTCAGGATCATTATGACTAATAATATTTCCATCCATATCATAATTACCTTCTGGAGCTCGCAACTTCGAACCATCAATGGATTTTTGAATCAGTCCTGCTCCTCCACTTAAGGATAAAACGGATGACTTTCCTAAGTTATAATTGTAATTGTAGGAAATCCCAACATTTGTTGTTCGTTCAGGGCCACCGATGTCATTGGAGAAAGATAAACCAAGACCTCCATGCAAATAATACAATGGCATATGAATGTTTACATGCTGCGAAGACGGACTTCCTTCCAAACCGACCCATTGCTTCCGATATACACCGGTAGCACTTAATGAGTTATCCATTCCAGCATAAGCAGGATTGAACGCATATTTGTTTAGCATATACATCGTGTATTGTTCAGCTTGTTGAGCTAAAAGTTGACACGAAAAAAGTATTGTAATGAATGATATTGTAAAATATTTTCTCATACTCAAAGCAACTGAAATATTTAAACTTATTCCAATATATTATAAGTACGTCAAGAATGTACTATTTGTTTTAACACTTCTCCTTTTTTAACACGTTTGCGACATTTATTTTCAATAAATCATTGATTCACAAATAATTTAACAGCTGTTAGAAAATTTATGTTGGTTTAAAAAGAATGATAAATAAATTGACTTGAGAAGGGGCAAAAGAATTGATAGCGTGCAAATCAAATTTCTATATTCAAATTATCAAATGCTGGAAATATATTGTTAGGCAATTCGGTCTCCAATTCCTCATGTGTTGCAAGCCAGTGACTGAAATGGGTGAAATAAGCAGTGTCTGGTTGGATTTCTTGAACAACTTCTATTGCTTGTTGTAATGTCAAATGAGAATGATGTTCTTTCCTACGGAGTGCATTTAGTGCTAACACCTTGCTCCCACGTATCTTTTCCATTTCCGAAAGCGAGATCGTTTTTGCATCCGTAACATAAGTGAAGTCGCCAATACGAAAACCAACAATTCGCAATCGGCCATGCATTACTTCAATCGGTGTGATTTTGATTCCTGAAATTTCAAAGGAAACTTGAGGGTCAATAATATGGAGTCTTATTTGTGGTGCTCCAGGGTAAGCTTCATTTCTAAAAATATATTTAAACCGATCTTTCAATTCAATCGCCGTTCTTTCAATCGCATAAACATCCATTTGTTTTCCGGAATTGAAGTTGAATGGGCGAATATCATCCATCCCGATGATGTGATCATTGTGTTCGTGAGTGATCAGAATAGCATCCACATTCTTCACTTGGTTTGACAACATTTGTTGCCTAAAATCAGGTCCTACGTCAATAACAATATTCACATCATTGACTGAAATCATTGCTGAAGTTCTGAGCCGTTTATCTTTAGGATTGGTGCTCGAACAAACTTTGCAATCGCAACCAATCATAGGGATGCCAGAAGAAGTGCCTGTACCAAGAAAGGTGACTTTCAAATGATGGGTATTAATAAATTATCCTTTTTGAGATTGAGATGTAGAGGTATCCAGTTGAGTGAACTTATGATACATTTCTAAAGAAGCTTCATCTAATTTTTCGGGATCAACTTCAAAAGTTCCAAGAATTTCGATTAGAATATTGATCCTAGCTTCCACATCAAAAAATTTATTGATGACTGCTACATTTTTGTTTTCAACAATACAATAGCCAGATTTAAAATTACCTCGCTCATAACGTACCGTGTACTCATGCTGCTTCAATATCGTTTCCAACTTAGTTAAGGTAGTACGGTTGTATTTGAACATAGTATATCTTTGTAGATGATTGTTTTAGTATTCTATTGTAAATATCGTAAAAATTAAGCGCTTGAATTATAAATGAGTAACCTATCTTTTACAAAAATGTGCCTTTTGCTGAATGAGAATTGCTATTTTCACATATCATTAGTTTAGTTTCGATCAGATGGCAAAAAAATTCGTTTACACAGTATTGGTTTTTCTAATTTGTCTGTTTACAAATAAAAAGTTAATTGGACAACAGAGATTTAGTGCTGGAATAATTGCAGGGGTTACTGCCTCTCAAATTGATGGAGATCTTTCAGCTGGTTTCAATAAAATAGGATTATCAGGAGGATTAAAAGCCACTACTTTTTTGACGGATAAAGTCGATCTTAGTTTTGAAATTTTATTTAGCCAGAGGGGAAGTGTTGATGAAATAGATCGAAACAATGCGTTTGTCCAACAAAAGTTGCATCTCAATTATGTAGCAGTTCCTGTCATAATGGGATACAATGATTGGTATGATGAAGAATTAGAATTTTATCATATCAAATTTCAATTAGGGGGTTCTTATGGCCGGTTGATTGGATCCAATTTTTCAGAAGGAACGTGGCCGGTTGCAGTTGTTAACAACCTAAATGAGAATAATATTAGTTGGCTGGTCGGAGCTACTTACTATTTAAATCCTAACATTGGTTTTACATTTAGATACAATAGCTTTATCACGCTACTTTTTAATACCAAAGATTTTCCTTCATTGAATGCCGAATCATTGCGGAGTCGTTATCTAGACCTACACGCACTTTATATGTTTTAAAATCACAAAACCTATGTCCTTAGTTAGAATTGTATTTTTTATCTCGATTGTTAGCTTGTCGATTTATAGCTGTACTGGAAATAGTACTCTTGAAAAAAAACCAACAGCCAATACGACCACTACTCCTGTGACAAAATCAGCAGGAAAATTAGTCGCCAATACGCTCCCGAGCATCTCTCAAGATCTGATGCAGAACATGTGGGAGACTTGTACCAACATTGATTACGTTTTTTACAATTATAGTTTTAGTATGAATCAAACTGAAGCAGCAAGTATTAAAAATACTTTGACGTATGTGTCTACTTCCGTTCCTCCTCAGTTGGATGAAGGTTGTGCACCTGTAGGGCGTGTATTTTTTGTTGCAGACGGAGAAAACTTGACCGAAGCTGAATTTTTTCTAGGGTCCGTTTGCAATTACTTTATCTTTTATAAAGATGGAAAAAAGGTTGCTGCGAATATGATGACTCCAAAAGGGGAAGAATTTTTGAAAGGCACCATTCAGAGAGTTAACAGTGGAATGCCCAAATAATTTATATGCCCAAATTCGGAGTAATTGATCTAGGAACCAATACTTTCCATTTATTAATCGCTGAAGTTAATGAGCAAGAAGTTACAGAAATTTATCGCGAAAGAATTTTTGTGAAACTTGCCGAAGATGGTATTCACCAAATCGGAAATGGAGCATGGAATAGAGCTGTCCATGCAATTGGTAAATTCAAAACCATCTTGGATCATCAACAAGTTGAAAAAGTCAGTGCTTTCGGAACCGCTGGCCTGAGAAGCGCCAACAATTCATCTGAATTTATTGAAAAAATTAAAATTGATTACGATCTTGATATTTCCGTAATTTCTGGAGATGAAGAGGCTAGACTTATTCACAAAGGAGTGATGGCTGCATTGGGTACATTGGACACCAGGAGTTTAATTATGGATATCGGAGGTGGAAGTGTTGAATTCATAATTTGCGACAATGAAAATATTTATTGGGCACAAAGTTTTAAAATTGGAGTCGCGGTATTATTTAATAATTTTCAACAACAAGATCCCATTTCTAAATCTGAAATTGAAAAAATCTTTCAACATTTAAAAACGACTTTGCTTCCACTACAAGATGCGCTTCAAAAAAATCACACCACTACTTTGATCGGTGCATCCGGAACTTTTGATGTACTGGAAAATATGTTGGTCAAGGAAAAAACAAACCCCAACTTCGCTAACTTCCCTGCTCATCAATTTCAAAATATTTATGACCGTATCATTTTTTCAAATTTGCAAGATCGACACGACAATCCTGAAATTCCAAATGATCGAGCTGAACTAATCACCGTTGCAATTGTGTTGTTAAAATATGTCATTCAACTAGCGCACACCAACGAAATAATTGTATCCTCTTATGCAATGAAAGAAGGGATTCTTCAAGAAATGCTAATTCGATCACAGTAATAAAGTATCTAGTTTATAAACTCACTACGATTATTTTTAGACTTGTCTAAAAATTTATTTTGTTCACATTAAAAATTTACTTAAATTTGAAAAGAACAAATACATTCAATGGAAAATTTAGTTGGCATATTTGAATATGAATGGTTCATCAGAGCATTGATTGCTTCTTCTTTGGTAGGAGTCATGTGTGGTGTATTGGGTTGCTTCATTGTCTTGAGAAATATGGCTTTGATAGGAGATGGATTGGCACATGCTATTCTACCTGGAATCGTTGTCGCATTTTTAGTGTTGGGTTATAGTACACTTGGATTTTTCACTGGTGCGGTGATTGCAGGATTGTTGACGGCGATTGCCATTACTTGGATTCAGCATAATGTCAAAACCAAAAACGATGCGGCCATTGGCATTGTCTCCACCGCCATGTTGTCTATCGGTGTTATTGGTATTTCGAAAATAAGTAAAAATGAAGGAGTGCATCTAGACTTAAAAGATTTCTTGTTTGGAAATATTCTAGGTATCTCAGATCAGGATATTTACCTCACGATTGGAATTGCAATTTATGTCATCATAAGTATCATCGTATTTTATAGATATCTTTTTGTTTCTACTTTCCAACCCGTGATTGCTGAGACGATGGGAATTTCTGTAAAAGCAATTCACTACTTGTTGATGTTGTTATTGTCGTTTGCAGTAGTCGCTTCGTTGAGAACGGTTGGTGTCATACTCGTAGTTGCTATGTTGATCACACCTGCTTCTACTGCCATCTTATTATCCGATCGACTCAAAACTGTGTTGTGGTTATCTGCGCTCATAGGTTTAGCAACTACGGTGTTAGGTTTATTTACGGCGATATGGATGGACACGACTCCTGGACCGGCCATGGTACTGACTGCAACTGCGATCTACCTAATGGTCGTATTATTTGCACCAAAGAAAGGATTGATTTCAAAATTTTTTCAAAAAAGAAAATTGCAGAATCGAATTCAATTGGAGGATACTTTAAAACAATCCTTGAAATTGACGCAACGAAAAGAATTGGACTTACCGAGTCTACTCAACAGACTTGGAATGAAGAAAGGATTGGTCATCAAACACCTACAAAATCTCAAGAGTCAAAATCTTATGAATGTCAACGGTAATGAAGTCGCATTGACTCAATCCGGAATGGAAAAAGCAACAAAGCTCGTACGTGCACATAGATTATGGGAATCTTTCTTGGTGACAGAAATGGGATTGACGGAAGAACAAATTCACGAGGATGCAGAAAAGTATGAACATTTACTGACGGATGAAATATTAGATGAAGTCGATGCAAAACTAGGATTTCCAGAAACAGATCCTCACGGTTCTCCAATTCCACTAAAAAATAAATTACTAAAAGAAACCTTGTTTCACTTGCCTTTAAAAAAGATTGCCTTCATCGCCAAGAATCAAACGAGTGATCATATCCAATCTGAATTGTGGCAACTAGGATTATTACCCGAAGAAGAATTTTCAGTTTTCAAAAAGGGTCCTCAATATATTGAGCTGATGCAAGATGAAAAGAACATAAAGGTATCGACCCGACTAGCGAAGAAAATTGCTATCTCCCATATTGATTGATATTATACGAGGTGTTTTTCTATCTGGCAGCAAAGCCGTCACGTTCCCAATTTATAATTTTCAATTTTACTTTTAAATTAAAGCCCAGCTTCCGAGCCTTGCCCTACTCCTCTTCCTCCGCCTTCCGCTCGATTTTCCGCAAAGCATCTTCTGCATGCATTTGATCAAATGACCGATTCAAGCGTTCCATCTCATCCAATGTATCGTCCAAATAAAAAGAAAGGTTAGGGACCCGGCGCATGTGTTTGCGAACCCGTTGTCCGAAAGTTTGGCGCAAACGATGGTAATTATTTTCCAGTTCCAAAATCACTGTAGGCTTATCTTCGCGATTGAAAACACTTAAATATATTTTTGCGATTCCTAAATCTGGCGACATTTTCACTTCAGTCACCGTAACTAAGGTCGAAGCTCCATAGATGTAACTACCTTCTTGTTGCAATACCACTCCAAAATGCCTTTTCACGGTTTCAGCAACCTGTCTTTGTCTTTTAGTTTCCATGGATTAATTTTATTTGAATTAGATTTTTTTCAAAAGGCAAGATATTAAATGATTTTCCCTTTTATAAGTTATTCTAAAATGAAATCAAAAATATTACTTTTGTGGATAAGCCTATTACTTGAACCTAACATTTAATTGAGAAAATAAATTCCTTGTCCAACCAACAAAATATATTATCGAGCCCAATTGAATATCTAAAAGGAGTCGGTCCACAAAAAGCGGATATTCTCAAAAAAGAAATTGGTGTATTTACATTTCGGGATTTGGTGATGAAATTTCCATTTCGGTATATCGATAAAACACAATTTCACAAAATATCTACGCTTAATCAGTATGCGGATTATGTCCAATTGAAAGGCATTCTTCGTCGCATGTCTATGGTTGGCAATGGTCCCAAAAAAAGATTGGTGGGAACATTCAGAGATGACAGTGGTGCTATTGAGTTAATTTGGTTTAAAGGTGCGAATTGGCTACAACGTAGTCTTGTTGTTGGAAAAGAATACATACTTTATGGGAAAGTCAGTCATTTCAATGGTAAATTAAATATTGCACATCCTGAGTTGGAAGAAGTGACTCCTGCTAGCTTGACCAAAGAAAAAACATTCGCGCCAATTTATCCAAGCACTGAAAAATTGAATACCAAAGGATTGGATTCAAAAGGTCGTGGGAAAATCATGAAAGGCCTTTTTGCAAAACTTTCAGAAAAAGATTTTCCAGAAAACCTACCTGAATATTTAATCAAAAAATACGGATTCCCTTCTAAGTATCAGGCGATGAGGCATATCCACTTCCCGACCAATCAACAGGAAATGGATGCAGCGAAAGAGCGTTTGAAATTTGAAGAACTATTCTTTTTACAACTGCGATTATTACAAATTAGAAACCGAAGAAAATCTACTATCAAAGGATATCACTTTGAAAAGATAGACACCTACTTCAATCGTTTTTTCAATGAAAAATTAAAATTCGAATTAACAGGAGCTCAAAAAAGAGTATTAAAAGAAATCCGATTAGATCTCAAGTCACAAGTCCACATGAATCGACTTTTGCAAGGAGATGTTGGAAGCGGTAAAACCATTGTTGGGTTAATGTCAATGTTGATGGCTTTGGACAATGGGTATCAAGCATGCATGTTGGCACCTACTGAGATATTGGCAAAACAACATTTGATTTCTATTTCAGAGATGGTAGAAGGATTGGATATTGAAGTGGCTTTTTTATCAGGAAGTGTGAAAGGGAAAAAACGAAAAGTATTGTTGGAACATTTGGCCAATGGAGATATTGACATCTTGGTTGGAACTCATGCGATATTAGAAGATCCAGTAATTTTCAAGAATCTTGGATTGGCGATTACCGATGAGCAACACCGATTTGGGGTCGCACAACGAGCAAAATTGTGGCACAAAAATGATCCCTATCCACCTCATATTTTGGTGATGACGGCGACACCAATTCCGCGTACCTTATCGATGACCTTATATGGTGACTTGGATGTCAGTGTGATTGATGAATTACCACCTGGAAGGAAAGAGATTGACACCTCGCATAAAACAGAGTATCACCGTATTGCGGTCTTCGAATTTATCAGAAAGCAAATTGCATTGGGTCGACAGATTTATTTTGTATATCCATTGATAGAAGAATCTGAGACTTTGGATTTGAAAAATTTGGAAGAAGGGTATGAAGCGTTAAGTCGAGAATTTCCGATGCCCCAATACAACATCAGTATTGTGCATGGTCGAATGAAACCTGTGGACAAAGAATTTGAAATGCAGCGTTTTGTCAAAGGTGAAACTAACATTATGATTGCAACTACGGTGATAGAAGTGGGCGTAAATGTCCCTAATGCATCTGTGATGGTGATAGAAAATACAGAAAGATTTGGTTTGTCACAATTACATCAATTAAGAGGGAGAGTCGGTCGTGGTGCTGAAAAGTCTTATTGTATTTTGATGACTGGAGATAAAGTTTCGAATGAAGGAAAGGAAAGGATCAGCACTATGGTTCGTACCAATAATGGATTTGAAATTGCCGAAGCCGACATGCGATTACGTGGCCCCGGCAATATTGAAGGTACCCAACAAAGTGGCGTACTCAACTTTCAAATCGCAGATTTAGTCCGTGATCAGCAATTACTTACTGATGTTAGGAATATTGCTAAAGGTATATTGGAGCATGATCCTGAGTTGAATCACACTGACAATATCCGTCTGAAAAATCACTTGGAAACTATAAAAAGTAAACTTAAAATGTGGAGTCGGATTAGTTGATACTAACGTAACCCGAGTAAACTTGACCTTTACCATCTTCAAAGATGTAGAAGTAGAGTCCTTTTTCCAGGCCTTCCCCATCCCATTCATTTTGATAGCTATTTATATTCACTAGCTCTTCCCCCCATTCGTTGAAAATGTAAAGTATATTGTTAGGAAAACTTTCAGCACCGATTATTGTAAAGGTATCGTTGAAACCATCACCATCTGGAGAGAATCCATTGACGATAGTAATTTCTTCGCAAATGACATCGACATAAACGGTCGCTTTGTCTTTACCATTTTCGTTGATAACGGTGTAAGAAAAACTATCAACCATTTCACAGCTTCCTTCTTTTGGAACATAAGTAAAACTGTAATCATCATTGACGGTAACTTTACCGAAAAGCGGTTGTTCGCTGATATACAAGTCAAGTAAATCACCGTTAACCACATCATTTTCTAATGCTTCAAAAATTATAGAATTATCTATAACTACCATTGCATGATCATCACCGGCTAGTGGGGTATCTGCAATTTCGTCTGTCGTATTCTTGGAGAAATAATGGTTATCAAGAGAAGCCATCATCTGTGCTTTACAATTGACCCCAAAAAGTATTGAGAACATTATTGTAAATGCAAAAGACTGAAGTATTTTCATGCCCTTTCTAATTTAGGTTTGGTTATGGTGAACTAAAATAAGTTGTTGTAGGAGGAAAAATGGAGAGTAAAAAAATACGTGGTTAATGTACAATCCAAATTAAGGCAAACAAGATGCCAAAACCAACATTAAATTTACATGAAAAAATTTAACAAAGTGTTAGTTATTCACTTTGATTGGATTAGTGGAGAAGTTGGGTTTTACAAATTTGGGAGCTTTAAAACGTGGCCCTAAACGGGTTTCTAGTGACTTGCAATTATTAACAAATTCCTCTTTACCGTAATCCTCAACATACTGAATGACGCCGCCTTTGAATGAAGGAAATCCACATCCGTAAATAGATCCTAAATTGGCTTCTTCATCTGATTGTATAATCTTTTCTTGAAGACACCAATACGCTTCGATGATTTGGGCGAACATAAATCTGTCACTTATTTCTTCACGAGAATATTCATTTTGTGTAACAGGAAAATGTGTTGTTAGCTCTGGCCAAATGTTTCTCGTTCCGTCTACTTTGTAATCATAAAATCCGTAACCTGCTCTTGCACCTTTCCTTTCCAGGCTAATCATTTTTTCCAAAACTTTGACAGCTGGATGTTGTACATATTTGGAGCCATATAATTCAGCCGCTTGTCTTTCATATTTTAAGACGATTTCTAAAGACAACTCATCTGCCAATGCTAATGGACTTTTCGACATTCCTGCCTGCAACGCCAGATTTTCAATTAATGCAGGCGCATATCCTTCCTGCAACATGGTAATTCCTTCCAAAATATAAGTATTCTGCACACGTGCAACGAAGAAGCCCCAATTGTCTTTTACAATTATTGGTGTCCGGCGAATTAATTTGGCAAAATCAAAAGCCCTCGCAATCGTTTCATCAGAAGTTTCCGCTCCTTTGATAATTTCGACAAGTGGTTTCTCCGCAATTGGATGAAAAAAGTGAATCCCTACAAAATTACTCTTTCGAATCGATGCACTTGCCAATTCTTTTAATGGAATCGAAATGGTGTTGGTTGCAAAAATCGAATAGTCATCCATGTACTGCTCTGCTTCCTTCATCACTTTATTCTTGACCATTTTATTTTCATAAACTGCTTCGATTACAATATCACAGGACTCAAAATCCGCAGCATTTTCCGTGGTAACTAAATTTTTGAGAAATTGGTTTTTATTCTCTTCTGTAATTTTTTTAGAAAATACCCACTGATCTAAAGTGGCACCAATTATTTCTTTTCCCTTATCTGCAATTGTTTTGGATACATCTTTCAATACGACTTGCAGACCATTTTCAAGACAAACAGTTGCAATTCCCGATCCCATAATCCCAGCACCGACAATACCAATTTTCTTTGGACGAAATTTGCCATACCCTTTTGGACGACTGATTCCTTCACGGATTGCATTATTGTCATACCAAAATGATTTCATTAAATTTTTAGCTTCTTTACCTAACATTAGTTTTACAAAATACCTACTTTCGATTCGCATGGCAGTGTCAAAATCTACCACAGAGCCTTCGACCAATGTATTCAAAATCGCGAGTGGCGCTGGTAAGGTGTTGTAGGTTCTTTTGTATAAATCTGCTGTAAGGATTTGAATTTTAGTTCGGACTTTTACGTCATTGGCATCTCCAAAAGGAATTTTACTCCCCTTTTCATCCCAAACTCTTCTTTTGTCCTGATTGGCACGAATCCACTTTTTTGCTTTCCGGATCATATCATTTTTACTGGAAGCAATTTCATCAATAATCCCAACATCCAATGCTTCCCTAACATTGTAGTAGGCACCACTAGTTAGGATGTGATATGCTTTTTCAACCCCTACCGTCCACAACATTCTACTCACGCCACCGCAACTCGGCATGATTCCCAAGGTCACTTCCGGGCAACCCATCAAATTTTTTGGATCATCCAACGCAATTCTATAATGACAAGCCAAAGCCAATTCGAAACCTGCACCTAGTGCTTTTCCATTAATCGCTGCGACGACTGGTACCCCTGGACTTTCCAATTCTCTAAAAACTTTTTTCAATGATTCTGTAAACGAGAAAAGCTGTTCTGCATCTGTACAGTTGTAGATATAATCTAATTCTCCACCTACCAAAAAAGTTTTTTTTGCGGAAGTAATGATGATACCTTTTAGTATACCTCTTGCCTTTTCGTCTCTAAGGTAATCCAATACGGGTGTAAAGAATTTGCCAATCTCATGATTGATGACATTCGCTTTTTTGCCTTCCATATTGAAAGTCAACGTGACGATATTGTTTTTATCTTTTCTGTACTTAATCATTTCTTGAAGTTAAACTCGTTCGATAATTGTAGATACGCCCATTCCGCCACCAACACAAAGGGTAGCTAACCCTAAAGTCAAATCTCTACGCTCCATTTCATCTAACAAGGTTCCTAAAATAATGGCTCCAGTAGCGCCAAGTGGATGTCCGAGTGCGATTGCTCCTCCGTTTACATTGACCACTTCATTATTGAGATCCATCTCTTCTTGAAATTTCAAGACGGGTGCTGCAAATGCTTCATTCATTTCCCACAACTGGATATCTTTAGTGGTCAACCCTGCTTTTTGAAGTGCTTTTCTAGCGGAAGGTGCTGGTCCTTGCAACATGATAGTTGGTTCCGAACCTACTGTCCCGACAGATATGATTTTTGCTCTTGGTTTCAAACCTGCTTTCTTTCCTGCTTCCTCATTTCCAATCAACAACAAAGAAGCACCGTCTACAATACCTGAAGAATTCCCAGCGGTATGCACATGATTTACTTTCTCTACAAAAGGATATTTTCGAAGTGCAACGGTATCAAAACCCATTGCACCGATTTTTTGAAATGCAGGAGTTAGCTGAGCAAGATTATCCATGGTTGTGGAAGGACGTAAATATTCATCCTTTTCTAAAATTAAAATCCCATTTTGATCATGAATTGGAATTACAGAATTGTCGAAATAACCTTCTCGTAATGCATGGATAGCACGTTGTTGGGATTGCAAGGCATACTGATCTACCCGTTCACGCGTGTATCCTTCGATAGTGGCAATCAAATCCGCAGAAATTCCTTGTGGAACATGTCCGATTTTAGTACTCACTTCAGGATCATTTAACAATGCGCCTCCGTCTGAAGCCATTTTCACACGGCTCATACACTCTACGCCACCTGCGACCACCAAATCATCCCATCCAGATCGAATCTTCATGGCTGCTAAATTCACTGCTTCCAATCCAGAAGCACAGAACCGATTGACCTGAACGCCAGCCACACTTTCATCCCAATCTGCGAATAACAAAGCAGCTTTTGCGATGTCAGCGCCTTGTTCACCAATTGGCGTAACACAACCAATGATGGCATCGTCTACTTGTGATGTATCTAGCTTATTTCTTTTTTGAATTGCTCTGAAAAGTGTGGAAAGTAATTCGATGGATTTGATTTCGTGCAAAGCACCATAAGGTTTACCTTTTCCTCGAGGAGATCGAATTGCATCGTAAATAAAAGCGTCATTCATGGATTCGGTTTCTGAACTAAATTCTAGTGATAAAACGTTATAAAGTTATAATACGTATGTGATTGGATTATGTTGAATTGTTCCAAATGTTTTTATATTACAAAAATATTAATCCCTGGGATAAATATTAGATTTAATTTTCGGAGTAAATTTGTAAAATGGCATCAAAATTTAAAATTACAGGAATTGGTCGATTATTCATCTTTTTATTAATTTTTGCACCTATCGCTTATATCGGCGCTGGCTTTATTAGTGGAGAAAATGGTTTTGACAAATTCAAAGGATTGTTTGGTGGAAGCTCAGATAAGATTGAAACCAGTGTTAGTGATTCAGATTTGAATGATCGGAATGAGGAAATTATCAAAGAGTTGAGGAAAGAAAATGCACAGTTGAAGCGCAAGATCACTGACTTGGAGGCGCAGCTGGCGCAGTAAATTTCTTTTTAATTTTGACAATCCTGCTTTAAAATATTAACTGGCTACCAATAAAATTGATAACCAGTTAATAATTCTAAGTTTGCAGATTAATTTTCAACATCTAAACTTTAATCTCTCATCTTAACAATTTTCTTCACTACTGGTTCAAAATTCTTACCTTTTAATCTAACAAAATAAATACCTGCAGGAAAATGACCTTGATCAACCTCTAATTTAGTATTACTTGCAACATCTTGTGCAAAATACACTTCTACTCCACGATCATTATAAATTGATTCAATTGAAAAGGGGTAGCATCTATCGTTTCAACATTTCTCCACAATACATATACATCTTCACCATTTTGATTATTATTAAAATGATATCGACTAATTCCGCCAGCTAGTTGTGTAAACCCCATGTATGTCATATCACCCAAAAGTTCCCTCATTGTTTTTACATAATAATAAGACGTTTTAGGAAAAACAAAAAATATAACATAATTACTTATATTTATATTATTACAACAATAGATGAATCCTTTCTAATAAATGAACTTCTTTCTACCTAAACGCTCTTTATACTTTAGTGCCTTGATATTATCAATCTTGTGCACAATGAATTTCATCAATCCAAATTTTGGAAATTCTTCATCAGAACTTCATAACACTTCATTTACTAACATAAATATGCTTGAATTTCAGGATTTTCCCGTTGTTTTTCCCGACACATGTGATCACGACTACAACGAAGAAACATGGATGTTTAATTCTAAAGAACTAATTTTTGGGCAAATTTATTCTAGAGATGATTATTTTAACACTATATATGCACCATCTGATCTTCCTGGACAAAACAGGGTAATTACGAAATATGATCAGAATGGGAAAGTAGTATTCAACAAATCAAATCCGAATTTTTGGTTTTCCTCAATGGTGCCATTACAAGGAGGGCATGGTTTTGGGCAGGGAAAGGATTTAAATCCACCTTATGATGAATATATTATAGAATGGAACAATCAGCTTGATATAATAAATGCCAGAAAATTGCCTCAATTTTTAGATTTAAATGGGTTGTTTTACCGAACATCTGATGAATTCACAGAAATTTCGTGTATTTTCTTCGATTTTAGTTTTGCGGATACATTGCGTTATTTTGAGATGACACAGAATAATACGGATAACTTTATTCGCTTACATCATTGTTCTTTTATAGACACTTCAAGTCTTGGTCTAAGGAATTCTGCATTAGCTTCTTCAGATGAAATTGGAGTATTATCCAATCAAGACAAAGTTTTTTCTACTGGAGTGAAAGAATATTATGAGACCGATACAATTAATACCTTACAAATATTGCTAACAAAATCCAATGATTCAGTCCTTCAAAAAAGATATCGAATAGAACCTTTTGATAAAGATCATAAAATTGAAGTTAAAGACATAGATGTCGATAGTAAGGATAATATCTATTTATTAGTAGAACATGATTTTACAAATGAATATCTGTATAAGTTGGACAGCGATCTAAATTTTATTTGGGGCAAAGAGATACTCGTTCCAATTGGATTTGGAAATCAACCTTCTCAATTTGAGGAAATGGAAATCTCAACCACAGACCAAATTGCTATTATTGGAAGTGCTGGAGTTTATGCGCAGGGATTGGAAACACATGTTGCTTTCCCAGTGGTTCTGACGAATACAAACGGTGTCATTCAAAGCGAAACTGTTTTTGATGGATTGACACCGTTTTCAACACGAGCATTAAATACACTTTGCTCCTTTCAAGATACAATGTGGTTATTTACTGCTTACGATCCTGAATATGAGATAGGTGATATCTTAATTAAAATGGATCCTTCTGGAAATGTTAATGGCTGTAAAATTAGAGAGGATTTGCCTCCTGTCACCCTCTCTGATTCCGAACTTATATTTCTTGATAGTTCTTTATTGCAAATATGGGTAGATACGATTCCAATTGAATTTCACAATTTAGAGACAATTGATCATCCAATATTAAGAGGAGATGAATGCAATTTGTTGCAAACTGATATTTCTATAGATATTATTTCCGCCAATTCGTGCACCTTCGGAATTAGAGCAGATTTGGAAATATGTTGTTTGGGAGAAGCATTTTTACCAAACGACATTCCTGTGGCTGTCTATGATTTAAGCCCTGTCGAAGAATCAGCAAATCTTCAATTTGAGTTTTCTATTGGTCAAGATATTCCTGCAGATAGTTGTTTACAGGTATCTGTCACAATTCCGTACTTTGATTCAGGTGAAATTCATATTGTCGCCAATGATGATCAATCTATTCTTCCACCATTTGATTTGAATACGCCGAGTTATGGGATTTTTACTGAAGAGTGCGATTATAGTAATAATGTAGACAGTGCATTATTTAGTCCAGCAGTAAACATTGATCATAACAGTGAAGAAATGCTAACATTTTGTGGTGATTTTTCAACTACCTTAATTGCTCCTGACGGTTTTGATTATATATGGGATAATGAACAGACAAGTACTCAGATTATCGTAAGTGATCCAGGTATTTATAGTGTTACAATATTAGATGAATGTGAAAATGTTCAAACTAAAGTGTTTAACATAATTCAATATCCTGAAGCAAGTGAACTATTTCTTGAACCAGAGACAAGTTATTGTGGTTTTGATGAAGACCCTGTGGATTTGATCGCCCAACCCTTTGTATTTCAATCTTACGAATGGAGTGTTTCAGGGATAGCTAATGACCAATCTGCAATACCATCTACTGAAGGGTATTATGCTGTAACGGTTATAGATTTTTGTGATCAAATCGATTCTGTTGAAATCTTTATAGAGCAGGCTACGCTTGATATTTCTGAAGTTGAATTTCAAGTACTGCATCCACTCTGTCAATTCGACAATGGATCAATATTCATCACCTATCCTGGTGAAAATTTATCTTCAGGAATTTATTCCCTTGACAGTATTTTTCTAATTGGAGAAAATCAGGGAACACCACCAGGTTTGGATACTATTGAAAATATCTGGCCAGGCACCTTTTTACTAGGACTGCGGACTACGATTGCTGGAAATTCTTGCACTTTCTTTCATCCTGATACGGTTATGGTTCATGAGCCAATGCTACCAATATTTTCGTTACTTGGCGATACGACATTTTGTTTCGGAGATACAATCTTGCTCCAAGGACCAGAAAATATGGTCAGCTACAAATGGGAAAACACATCAAATAATACTGCCATAGCATGCGACACATGTCAACAAACTAATTACGTTCCAATAGGAAATGATGAGCTTGACTTATTTGTTATTGACAAAAATGGATGTGAAACCAGAAATTCTACATCTATAATAGTACATCAACCTGAAGAAGTGAATATAATTCATGAGTCTCCTTCATGTGTAGATACTTCAAATGGTGCAATTATAATTCAAACAACTGATTCAGTTCAATATCAATTAAATGATAGGCCTTTTCAAGCATCAAGTATTTTCAATAATTTAGAAAGTGGTAATTATATTGTTACACTTCTAGACGAGTATAATTGCAGCTATTCATACCCTATAAACATCCCGTCTCCACCACCTATTATTATTAATGAAATAGATTTTTTCGAAATTCAAAATGGGGAAATTTTGACAATAGATCCTCAAGTGTCCGGTGGAACTCCACCATATGACTACCAATGGACATCAACAAATACGATCCCATGTGATTTTTGCGAAACCATTGAAATAGCACCAATTATAAACTCCAGTTATAATTTACTTATTTCAGATAATAATGATTGTCAGGAAAGTACCACCTTTGAAGTTAAAGTATCTAATCCACAAGACGTTTACATCCCAAATATATTCTCACCAAATGGTGACGGCTTTAATGACATTCATACGGTCTTTGCAAGTCGAGATACAGATAGAATTTTGTCTTATCAAATTTTTAATAAACAAGGTATACTTTATTTTGAAGAGACAGATTTCTTACCCAATTCAACTTTTTCAGGATGGAATGGATTATTCAACGGAAAACAACTTAAGCCAGATATATTCATTTGTGTTGTGAATGTATTATTTGCAAATGGTGAGCAAAGAAAAATTATACAATCTGTTGCCTTGATTAGATAAATGAGTGTACATGCTTTAATTTTTTCAACAAATTATTGGTTTCGATTCAAATCTGATCACATTATTATCAAAGACTATTTTTATCTTATTGATTTACAATTCATTACAACGATTTAGTTCGGGAACACATCTGATTTTTATTAACATAACATCTAGTTGGATTTAGATAGAGTAAAACTGTATCTTTGCATTCGATTTCACGTAAAAATTAAAAAATTCATAATATTATAAATTAAAATTTCATGGCTACGAAAGTTGGTAAAAAAATTAATTACAAAGTTAAAGACATTTCCCTCGCAGCTTGGGGGAGAAAAGAAATAGAATTAGCAGAAGCAGAAATGCCTGGACTAATGGGAATCCGTAAGGAGTACAAAGGAAAGAAACCATTGAAAGGGGCAAGAATTGCGGGTTGTTTGCACATGACGATTCAGACTGCTGTTTTGATTGAAACCTTAAAAGACTTAGGTGCAGAAGTTACTTGGTCTTCATGTAATATTTTCTCAACTCAAGATCACGCTGCTGCTGCCATTGCTGCTGCGAAGATTCCTGTTTTTGCTTGGAAAGGTATGAACGAAGAAGAATTTGACTGGGCAATTGAGAAAACACTTTTCGCTTTTAAAGGTGGAAAGCCGTTGAATATGATTTTGGATGATGGTGGTGATTTGACAAACATGGTGTTGGATAGATACCCTGAGTTGGTACCAAACATTAAAGGATTAAGTGAAGAGACGACAACTGGTGTTCACCGTTTGTATGAGCGTATGAAGAATGGTACTTTGACAATGCCTGCGATCAATGTAAATGACTCTGTTACAAAATCTAAGTTTGATAACAAGTACGGTTGTAAGGAAAGTTGTGTAGATGCGATTCGTCGTGCGACGGATGTTATGATGGCTGGAAAAGTTGCTGTTGTAGCTGGATATGGTGATGTGGGTAAAGGTTCTGCTGCTTCATTGAAAGGTGCTGGTTGTAGAGTTATTGTTACAGAAATTGATCCTATCTGTGCGCTTCAAGCTGCGATGGATGGATTTGCTGTTAAGAAAATGAAGACTGCATTGAAAGAAGCAAACATCGTTGTTACAGCTACAGGTAACAAAGATATCCTTGCTGAAAAGCACTTCCGTGCGATGAAAGACAAAACTATTGTTTGTAATATCGGTCACTTCGATAATGAAATTGACATGGCATGGTTAAACAAGAAATATGGTAAGACAAAAGTTGAAATTAAACCACAAGTTGACAAGTATACAATTGACGGAAAAGATGTGATCATCTTAGCTGAAGGTCGTTTGGTGAACTTGGGTTGTGCAACTGGTCACCCATCTTTCGTAATGTCTAATTCTTTCTCAAATCAAACACTAGCTCAATTAGAATTGTGGAACAACTCTGATAAGTATGAGAACAAAGTGTACATGTTACCAAAACATTTAGATGAGAAAGTTGCTAAATTCCACTTGAAGCATATTGGTGTTGAATTGGAAGAATTAAGCAAAGACCAAGCGGATTATATTGGTGTGAAAAAGAGTGGACCTTACAAGCCTGAGTATTATAGATACTAGGACTTTTTGAAAGTTTAAAAGATGAAACGGCTACCTTGATTTAAGGTAGCCGTTTTTTTGTTTATTGTTGAATTTCTGATTATCCCTTAGAGGGTTGATTCTTGTAAGTTCAAATTTCGTCGCAACTATATAACATTACTTATTCGTCAACTTGATACTTCTACCTAAAAACACTCTAAGGGATTGTCATTATTCCCTTAGAGGGTTGATTCTTGTAGGTTCAAATTTCGTCGCAACTGTACAACATTACTTATTCGTCAACTTGATACTTCTGCCTAAAAACCCTCTAAGGGATTTTATTAATCCTTCACAAACTTCTTAATACTTGTCGTCCCAAACTCTCCAGTCATTTTCAAATAATACAACCCAGTTGCTAAGTTATCTGTGTTAATCACTTTGTTGTTTAATCCGATTTCCAGATCAATATTAAAGATATCGACTAGTGCACCCGTTGTATTTCGGATTTCAACTACTGCAGTTACATTTTCATTCGAATGAATATTATAAAACAAATCACCTCTTGTTGGATTTGGGTAAACATCTAAGATATCTATAACACCTTCCTTACAAGAGGTCGCAGTAACTGACTTAATGGTTGAATAATCTACTTGACCATCTTGCGTTGTTGTTTTCAAACGATAGAAATTTTCGTATCCAGGATGGGTATCTGTAAAATGGTAATTTTTATTTGGATTGGTCAATCCATTTATAGTACCGATTACTTCAAAATTTTGTCCATCAAAACTTCTTTCAATTTCAAAAACATCAGAGGTTTCGTTTGCAATTTTCCAATCTAATTCAATTGTGCAATCTTCATCTACTGCATTAAATTCAATTAGGTCTACTGCTAAAGGCGCCAATTCAAATCCGCAAATTTCTACATTATCGATAGCCACCCACCATTGCCACGAATTACCAGAGTCATCATAAGTAAATCGAAGTCTAAAATTTGGATTGGCATAATTATCAAGATTTGCTCTGAAGTGCGGATAATCACACCCCCATGGACCACAGTTAGTTTCATTGGTATTTAATAAATTGACCCAACTAAATCCATCCCATACATCAACCAAGAAACGATCTTGACCATCAAACGTCCAGAAGTTGTAATCAAAATCCAGAGAGACCAGCTCGTAGTTCGTTAAATCAATGGTTGGTGTTGTCAACTCCATATATTCTGAACCATTAAAAGTCGCACCGTTGGCATCATCATCCCAAAAAGCCATACCACTACCATCGAAACTTCCTGCTGCCGAATTTACACCACCTGTCGCATTATCGAAATCCCATTCTCCATTTCCATTGTTACCAGTTCCAACATTTGTCCAACCAGCAGGTAAACTTAAAGCATTAAAATCTTCAGAAATAATTGGACTACATACACAATTTGGATGAGGTGCATCATAATTAAAAGTCTTCGTGCATTCAGAATCATTATCATTACTATCCTCAACAATTAGAATAGCATTTGCAGTTGAATTGGCAGGCAAGCCAGTAAGCGTTTCACATTGAACACCCGAATTATTAAATGAAAAATTAGTCGTTGTACCATTGGCATCGATTTTTAAAACAGACTGATTGGTTCTCCCTGTATGTTCGATACAAACTTCTAAGTCGTAAGTTCCACCACCACAATTTTGTACTTCAACAGAGGTGATTTCTATACATTTTAAACAATCTTCAAAACAAGTTCTGGTATCAATATGACTACTAATCTCAGAAACTGAAGTAGTTGACCATGTTGAAGAGCCATTAATTGTTGGCGCCATAATATTACTACCACCAGAATCGTGACCTGCATCAAAGTTATGCCCAACTTCGTGAGAAACAGTTTGACGCATTGCATTTGAATTTCCAGAAAAATCTTCAATGATACTATAACGTGAATTGGTACATACAACTCCGACATAAGCTAACCCTACGACACTAGAATTACCATCATTTGTAAAATTTCTATCCGACCAAAGTTGTCCAAGGTCGAATGCAACTCCAAAGTTTCCATTATTTCCCCATGATCTAAAATCACTTAACAACGTAGATGCATCTGTCGTACTTGTCCATGGATCTTGTCCGGAAACAACAAAAGTCGTTACAATTTTAAACTCTATATCTTGTGAAAACCAACCCGTATAATCTGGTGCTACTAAATTCCATATACCAATTAGGTAGTTTTCAACATCACCGATACTTCCGTATTTATTAAACATAGATCTGTCAGCGGCCAACGCCATTTCTAGTTCTGAGCAAGGGTCCATTTGAACACTCATTCCTTGAGTTTCTTGTTGTTCGGTTACTTTGTATTTTGCGATATCCGTAACTCCACAAGTTATACCCGTATTTGGGACTACATTTTTGGTATTATAAACTACAAATAAATCTTGTGAGGCATCGGAAATAATTCCATTCAATGGTTCAATAAAATAAGATTGGTCTCCATTGTGTACCATTCCAAAAATGAAATGATTATTGATGGTTAAATAAACATCACCTCCTTGTGCTCCTTGAAGATGTCCTGATAGGGTTTTAAAATTTCCTCGTTCATTGAAGGAATTACCGTTATCAGATTTTTCTGTCAACTGATAATTATCACTCATCAATTCATTTTCATACATCAATATATTCCAATTGTATTGGTCCCCTAATTCAATATTCAGCATCATCGGATTAGGACCCGCATTGCTCACGTAGCTAGCCAAGTCATTTGAGTTTATCTGATATACATCGTAATCAAAGAAAATAGATACTAAATCAGCTTGATGGTTGGTGGTGGTTTTCTCTCCAATAAACTTTTCAACCTTTTGAGCGATTGAAATATTTGAAAAAAATCCGACTAGAAAAAATAAAAACGTTAATTTCCTGAAAGAATAAAATCGAAAAGGTGTGATCATTTCTTTTGTAGTTTTAATTATTGGTAATTATTTAGATTTGGGTAATGAAGTAAAATATTTAATTCGCTTCAAACCTCAATTTAGGTTTATATATTCGAATATTAACATAATTCTCCACATAAAACTTTGCAATATTAACACTTTATAAAAATAATTAGAATATAAAATTACCATATGTCGTCTCTATTCTACACATATCTTGAATTAGGTTTTGACCATATATCCGATATTAAAGCATATGATCATATTTTGTTCATCATCGCACTGTGCGCTATCTACACACTCAAAGAATGGAGGCACGTTTTAATTCTGGTTACTGCATTCACAATTGGTCATTCTATTACATTGGGTTTGGCTTCCTTGGATGTGGTGCGTTTCCCAAGTGATATTGTAGAATTCTTGATCCCAGTTACAATATTTCTGACTGCACTATTCAATTTACGACATAAAGATTCTTTTCAAGCAAAAGCATTAGAACCTTCCGTAGTTGATTTTACTCGAAATCAAGCTGCTATCTCTAAGAAGATCAGAATCAATTATCTACTAGCCTTATTTTTTGGGCTCATTCATGGGATGGGTTTTTCAAATTTTTTGAGATCCTCTTTGATGCCTGGAAAAGAATCTAATTTAGTTTCTCAATTATTCGCTTTTAATGTTGGGATAGAATTAGGTCAAATAATGATCGTTCTATTCATATTACTATTGTCTTTTGTTGCGTTAAATGTAATGAAGGTCAATAGAAGAGACTGGACGTTATTAATATCCGGTGCGGCAATGGGAATTTCTGTAATTTTAATGATCGAAACCAAATTTTGGTAAAACTAAGTACATGCTATTATTATATTTTCTTTTTAGCTTTTTAAACCAGACATCCATTTCTCCAACAAATGAAGCAATAGCACATGAATTTCATGTTAGCAAATGCGTTATCGAATGTAATGAGGAAGCAAAAGCCATTCAAGTGAGTCTTCATATTTTTATTGATGATCTAGAAGAAGCATTGCGCCAACAAGGTGCTGACAAACTTTTCATTTGCACAGAAAAAGAAAGTAAGAAAGCAGAAAAATATTTAAATCGATATCTGCAAAGACATTTCGTTCTGATTGTCAATAACAAAAAAGTTGAATACGAATTTATAGGAAAAGAAATCTCAGATGATCTTGCGGCTGTGTGGTGTTATTTGGAAGTGAAAGATATAAAGCGCATAAAAAGTATGGAGCTCAAGAATGATATTCTTATGGAAATTTTTGATGACCAACGAAATATCATTTCACTAACCTACAATAAAAAGGAAGAATATATGATGTTCGATAAAGGCAATTCGACCGAAACTATCAATTTTTAATTTCCATCTCGATATTTTATCTGATGATTAAAAAACTATTCATACTCCCAATCAAGTTTTATCAAAATTCTATCTCACCAATGATGAGTCCAAGTTGTCGGTATCAGCCAACTTGCTCGCACTATATGATTGAAGCCATTGAAGAATGGGGTGCTTTGCGTGGTACTTGGATGGGATTGAAACGAATTGGTAGATGTCATCCTTGGGCTGGACATGGACCTGATCCAGTACCTAAAAAGAAAGAGCAACGCTCTTCTTCTTCTTCAACTAAAAATTTATAATGACTTTCTCATATTGGTGTAGCCAATTTTCAAATTTATAATATGACCGTTAGGATGTGTGCTCACGTAATAACGGAAGAAAGAGCAGAGCTCTTCTTCTTCAATTAAAAATTTATAATGACTTTCTCATATTGGCGTAGCCAATTTTCAAATTTATAATATGACCGTTAGGATGTGTACTCACGTAATAACGGAAGAAAGAGCAACGCTCTTCTTCTTCAATTAAAAATTTATAATGACTTTCTCATATTGGCGTAGCCAATTTTCAAATTTATAATATGACCGTTAGGATGTGTGCTCACGTAATAACGGTGCTATTTTTAATTTTTAATTTCTATTTTTGAGCAAAGCGAAAAAAATGAATAGAAGACCAAGAAGAAATAGAAAAAACGAAGCCGTTCGTTCAATGGTTCGAGAAACCAGTTTATCCACTTCGAATTTAGTGTACCCAATTTTTTTAGAAGATGGTTCCCACATCAAAACGGAAATCAAATCATTGCCTGGAAATTATAGATTCTCACCCGATCTAGCACTGGAAGAAATGAAATCTTGTGTAGAACTGGGATTGACCAACTTCATTTTATTTCCTGCGATTCCTGAAAAGTTGAAAGACAAAACAGCAACCCATAGTTACTCCTCTGCCAATTTTTACTTAACAGCAGCAAATCTTTTCAAAGATAAATTACCGGAAGCTACGCTAATTAGTGACGTGGCAATGGACCCATATAGTTCGGATGGACATGATGGCTATGTTGAGAATGGAGAAATTATCAATGACATTACGTTACCAATTTTGGAGAAAATGGCAATTGCGCAAGCGGAAGCTGGATTCGATATCTTAGGTCCTTCCGATATGATGGACGGTAGAGTTGGTGCAATACGTGATGCATTAGATAACAAAGGATTTACAAATACTTCGATTATGTCTTATACGGCTAAATATGCAAGTGCTTTTTATGGCCCTTTCAGAGATGCATTGGACTCCGCTCCAAAAGCAGGTGACAAGAAAACCTACCAAATGGATCCCGCTAATAAAACAGAAGCATTAATCGAAGCAGAACTAGATACACTAGAAGGTGCAGATTTTTTAATGGTCAAACCTGCTTTAAATTATCTAGATGTCATTCATTTACTTAAAGAAAATTTTGACTTACCAATTGCTGCCTATCACGTCAGTGGAGAATGCGCAATGTTGACTGCTGCTTGCCAAAATGGTTGGTTGGATTTTGATAAAGCGATGCCAGAAACTTTGTTGAGCATAAAGAGAGCTGGTGCAGACGTGATAATTACTTACTTTGCGAAGGATTTTGCACAGATGGTTATGTAAAATATTTTGTTAATCTATATACATTAGATAATTTTTCAATATATAATCTAAACTTTTAATCTATAATCACGTAAATTAGTTGGATGAAATGTTCACTAACCAAATAATAATTATGGCAAAAAAAAGAAAAACTTTAGACACAAGATTCACAAAGACTCAAATAGTCAATCAAATCGCTGAAGACAACCAGCTTACTAAAAAGCAAGTAGACGGTGTACTTGAATCTTTAGGTGAAATAATTCAGCTTCACATTAAGAAAAAATCAGTAGGAGAATTCGTTCTTCCAGGTTTACTAAAAATTCAAACAGTTAGAAAGCCAGCCCGTAAGGCTCGTAAAGGAATCAATCCGTTTACAAAGCAAGAGCAAATGTTCAAAGCTAAGCCGGCATCGACTGCTGTAAAAGTCCGTGCACTGAAGAAATTGAAAGAGATGGCGAATTAGTGATTGCTCAAATTTCTAACAATAACAATGCACAAAAAGCATAGCGCCGTAAAAGGTGCTATGCTTTTTTCATTAAATGATCTGCCAATTTGAACTTATACAAATTGAATCCTATAAACAAAAAACTGCCGTGTGCTAAGCATACGGCAGTTTTTTGTTAGAATAATCATTGAAGAAAACCCGGCAATTAATAATCAGGCGTTCTCAAATCTTATTCACGAGAACACACTCCTATCTGCAAATAAAGGAGCAAATTATTAGTTACGCCAAATTAATTACTGAAGGGTTACTTCTTTTTCCTCGATCAGTTTACGGATATTGATCAAAGCATATCTCATTCTTCCAAGAGCAGTATTGATACTTACTCTAGTTAATTGAGAAATTTCTTTGAAACTCATATCGGCATAATGTCTCAGGATGACCACCTCTCTTTGCTCTGGTGGAAGTAGATCCACCAATTTTCTAATTTTTTCATGTGTCTGAGACTTCATGATTTTTTCTTCTGCATTTTCTTCATTCAGTGGAATGATATCAAGGATATCAAAAGTATCCGTGGCAGAAACCTTAGGATTACGTTTGTTTCTACGGAAATGATCAACGCACATGTTATAGGAAATACGCATTGCCCATTGGACAAATTTTCCTTCATGATTGTACTTACCTTTACGTAAAGTATCAATGATTTTGATAAATACTTCTTGGAAGATGTCTTCCGCGAGTGCTTTATCTTTCACGAATAAATAAATGGAAGTGTAAATCTTACTCTTGTGGCGAGTAAGTAATTCTTCGAATGCTCTATCATCTCCGTCTAAATAACGGGTAATAAGCTCTTGATCCATAAGCGGCGTAACTTGCATAACTACAATATTTAACTGTTAAGAATAAAATATTAAGTGTAGAAGTTAAAAGCTTATAAATTTCGAATTTCGTTAGTAATAAAATTTAGTGGAAATGGGTTTTATCCCGATCGTGTTACTAATGTATATAGAAAATCCTTCCAAAACCAGTTTTTTTTCTTTGGTTAACAAAAAATTAACTGATTATAAATAATTCTAACACAATAAATTGAAAACCTTAACATCGGGTTATCAAGGAGTTAGGAATCTGATTAAAGGTGAAATACTGTTTTTTTAAATGTTAATTTTCTTTGAATAATATTTTTTCATATTTAGGTTTTGACAAATTTGCGCCAATTTTTAGGAAATGAACATAATTTTCTCCAATCACTCACCCTATTGTCAAATTAATATTTAAAATTATAATCCAGATACATTAAAGTTGGTGTGTAATAATATTTAAATTCGAGTCTTCTAAGTTGAAAAAGCAACAGGGCATATAATTTCTCCTCTTTTAGCATTTGGATATCGATCTATTTTTAATTCGAGTAAGCGGAAGCGCAGGGGATAATTATTTTTAATTTTTAATTCTTTCATACTATGGCCACTAAAAAAAGTGCAGTCTTGACTAAACCCGTCAACAAGAAAAAGAAAAAAACCGCGGATGATGGCATCTATATAAAAGGTGCAAAAGGGAATAACTTAAAAAATGTCGATCTCTTTTTACCACGAAATAAATTAATCGTAGTGACCGGCGTATCTGGTTCAGGGAAATCCTCCATTACCATGGATACCCTATATGCAGAAGGTCAACGCAGATATGTCGAATCCTTATCTTCTTACGCTCGTCAGTTTTTGATGCGGATGAAAAAACCAGAGGTCGATTACATCAAAGGAATTTCACCAGCGATTGCGATCGAACAAAAAGTGAGTACCACCAATGCTAGAAGTACCGTTGGTTCTTTGACGGAGATCTATGATTACTTGAGATTGTTGTATGCCCGTATTGGTATCACCTACTCCCCAATTTCTGGAAAAATTGTCAAAAAGCATGAAGTATCTGATGTAGTGGATTATATCCAATCTTTAAAAGAAGGCACCAAGATCATGTTGATGATTCCATTGTCTTTGAAATATAAAGAAAGAACATTAAAACAAGAATTGACCTTATTGTTGCAAAAAGGATACACTAGAGTATTTTACAAAAAAGAATTGTTAGAAATTGAGGATGTTTTAGAAAATAAAAAAATCAAGTCAGACAAAAGTGTTACCGCATTTGAAAAACAAGGCATGGCAATTTTGATCGATCGATTTGTTGTCAAAAAAGAGGATGAGGATAATATCAAGAGAATTGCGGATTCTGTCCAAACCGCATTTTCTGAAAGTGAAGGAGATGCGATTTTAGATATCGTCGATGGAAAGCAAGTGGCTTGGAACAATCGCTTCGAATTAGATGGTATGTTGTTTTTAGAGCCCAATCATCAATTGTTCAATTTCAATAATCCATATGGTGCTTGCCCAACTTGTGAAGGATATGGAAAAACAATGGGGATTGATGAAGACAAAGTAGTTCCTCTCAAAACAATAAGCGTACATGAAGGTGCGATTGCGTGTTGGAAAGGGGAAAAGAATGGACAATGGTTGAAAGAGTTTTTGAAAAATGCACACCACTTTGATTTCCCAGTTCATCGTCCTTACTTCGAATTAACAAAAAAAGAAAAGAAAACCCTTTGGTACGGAAACGAACATGTCTATGGCATCAATGAATTTTTTGAAAGACTAGAGGAAAAGACGTATAAGATTCAAAATCGAGTAATGCTTGCACGTTATCGAGGTAAGACGACTTGCAAAACCTGTGATGGTGGTCGATTGAGAATTGAGTCTACCTATATCAAAGTCGGAGGTAGCCCAATTACGGACTTAGTCGAAATGCCGATTGATGAATTACTCCAATTTTTCAAAAAAATAAAACTCAGTAAAAACGACCAAATTATTGCCAAACGTTTAATTCATGAAGTAGTCAACCGATTGAATTTTATGATGGATGTCGGACTGAATTACTTGACATTGGATCGGATTTCATCAACGCTAAGTGGTGGAGAGACTCAACGAATTAACCTAACAAGAACTTTGGGAAGTAACTTGACAAGCTCTCTTTACATTTTGGATGAACCGAGTGTGGGTTTGCATCCGCGTGATACCAAAAGACTAGTCGATGTACTGAAGTCACTTCGAGATTTGGGAAATACCGTTGTTGTGGTGGAGCATGAAGAAGACATAATTCGCAATGCTGATTATCTGGTAGACATGGGGCCTGAAGCTGGTATCAATGGTGGACATTTGGTTTATGCTGGCGATTATAAAAAAATTGCTAAAGATGCAAAAGACAGTTTGACCGCTAAATATCTTACTGGAAAAATGGGTATTGAATTGCCAGCAAGAAGAAGAAAAGTGGTCGATTTCATTGAGATCAAAGGTGCCACTCAACACAACCTTAAAAATATTGATGTCAAATTTCCACTCAATACATTAACGGTTGTAAGTGGTGTTTCTGGTTCTGGAAAAACAACTTTGGTCAAACAGATTTTGTATCCGGCATTAAAAGAACAATTGAATATTCCACATCCAACTTCTCCTGGAAATTTCAGAGAGTTGACGGGTTCTGTCAAATTGATCAATCAAATTGAAATGGTCAATCAAAAACCGATTGGAAAATCTTCTCGCTCCAATCCGGTGACGTACGTGAAGGCATATGATGCGATCCGGAAGTTGATGACAAATCAGCAATTATCAAAAATAAAAGGATTCCAGCCAAAGCATTTTTCTTTCAATGTGGATGGTGGTCGATGTGATGCTTGTAAAGGTGAAGGTGAACAAGTGGTGGAAATGCAATTCTTGGCAGATGTCCGTTTGATTTGTGAAGATTGTAAAGGACAACGTTTCAAAAATGAAGTGTTGGATGTCCGATTCAAAGACAAAAACATTCATGATATTCTGAACTTAAGCATTGAAGAAGCACTCGATTTTTTCAATGACAATAAGGATATCATTTCTAAAATCAAACCATTGGATGATGTTGGTTTAGGTTATATCAAACTTGGTCAATCGTCCAGTACTTTATCAGGTGGTGAAGCACAACGTGTCAAACTCGCTTCTTTCCTAACAAAAGACAAGCAAAAAGATCATGTCTTCTTCATTTTCGATGAACC
>CALFWW010000260.1 GCA_937928575.1 uncultured Saprospiraceae bacterium
TACTTGATTTTATTTGAATGAATGTTGGAGGAGAATTAAAAATTTAAAATATTATCGTTGGTGCGTGAAGAGCGCGTTTGAGATTATGTGATTTCTGCATGATAAAAAAAAAGTTATTAGATAATTTAAAATAATTTTCTCTTTCAATAAGAATACTTGATTTTATTTGAATGAATGTTGGAGGAGAATTAAAAATTTAAAATATTATCGTTGGTGCGTGAATCCGCAAAAGAGCACATAAGAATTCTGCGTTTTCTGCGCTTTCTGCGTGAGGCAAAAAAACAAAAATGAAAAACTTCAACGAAAAAGAAACGAAAGATGGAATGCGCCTCAACAAGTATATTGCGCATTGTGGGATCTGTTCAAGACGTGCAGCATCGGAGCACATCAAAAATGGGTTGGTAACCGTCAACGGAGAAACAATACTGGAAATGGGGCATAAAGTGATGATGGATGATGTGGTGACCTTCAAAATGGAAGTGGTGAAGCCAGAAGAAAATATGGTGTATGTTTTGATGAACAAGCCTAAAGATGCAGTCACGACCCTAAGTGATGAAAAGGGGAGGAGAACGGTAATCGATATTTTAGGAGATAAAATCAAAGAACGCATTTATCCTGTTGGAAGATTGGATCGAGCAACTACCGGTCTCTTACTGTTGACGAATGACGGAGATTTAGCAAAAAAATTATCTCATCCCAGTCATAAAGTTTCAAAAGTTTATCATGTCACCTTAAATCAACAAGTTCCTGCGGAGCATTTAGAAGCCATCCGAAAAGGTTTGGTTTTGGAAGATGGATTGGTAGAAGTAGATGGAGTAGATTGGGCAAAAGGGAAAGATAGGAGAGAAGTAGGAATCGAGTTACATGTCGGGAAAAACCGCATCGTTCGCCGCATTTTTGAACACTTCGGATATCGAGTCGTGAAATTGGATCGCGTATACTATGCTGGATTAACAAAGAAGAATTTAACCCGCGGTTTCTTCCGTCACTTGAATGAAAAGGAGGTGATTATGTTGAAGCATTTTTCTTGACGGTCAACGGTGAACGGAGAGCACGTGAGGATTACGTTTAAATGTGTGTACACACGTACTCCTCACGAGCTCGCCGTATACCGTTTACCGTCCACCGTCTACCATCCCTCCAACATCTCCAACAACCACTTCTTTTCAGCCACTCCATCCGTATTTTCAATTTCTCTAACAATTTGTTGTCGTACTGTTTTTTCTCGTAAATTCGAATTAATCATCTTAGTAATAAAACGAATTAAGTTGAGATAATTTTGGCCATGATATCCAATCTCATTTCGATGTCTTCGGATGTAAGTACTAAAACTTTTCAGCAAAGAGTGGAGGGGTTCGAATTCGTTGCGTACATAATAGATGCACAAGATCATTCTTCTGGCATCCAAATTTTGTAAAATATCTTTGTATTCCATCTGTTGCAATAAATCGAGGACTTGATCATATTCCTTTTTATGAAAATGAAAATAAGCCATGTTGTATTTGTACGTGTTTTCTCTTTCTGAGGGAAATAAAAATGGTGCATGACTTTCCATAAAATTATCGACCCAATCCAATTCACCTAAGCCAATTCCTAGTCGAACCACATTTTTATAATTGAAAGTTGTCAACCCACCATTTTCAAAAAACAATTGATGTTGGAAACCTTCTTGATACAATTCAAACGCTTCACGAATATATTGTCGATTCCCACTATTCAGTTTTTTGATACAGAAGTTGATGGCTAAAGTGTAAATATCTCTCGCTTCATCTTTTTCAAATTTATTCCAATGGACGGCAATCAATTTTCTCAAAGCTCTAAAATCGGATTCATTGTCCTCATTTTTTAATGCTTGGTAAGTGTGATAGTAAATTTCCGTAACTATATTGTTGAGAAAACCATTTTGTTCAATAGTTGGTAATAACGATTCTACTAATGAAAGATTCAAATCTTTTTTTAAAATATTTTTGGTAGATAATTGGATGCAACTCAATTTTAATAAATCGGCGAAATAGTAGTTAGACAAATATTCTGATAACTCCCCCAATTTCATATCGCCTTCTCGACTATAAGAAGATTCGAATTCATATTGTTCAAATGCGATTTCAAAATTTTGTAAATGGAAGTTTGTATTTTTTAAATTAGACTGTTGCTGTTTTTGATGAAGTGATTTTATTTCTTTTTTGAATAATTTTCCAACACCGCGTTTGCGAAGCGCTTTGCACAATTGCAAATGCATCATCACGGAGTCATTTTCCATTTCAGATTGAATGAAGTATTGACAAATCACTGCATATAGAAAAGACATAGTGTACCGCAATTTTTGAACATTCAACGGCTCATTTGGAAAGATCGATTTGAAAATTTTTTGACGATCATATTTGTCTTTTTCTTTCGAATTAGATGCTGCATTGAGAAAGTTGAACAAGTCAATCACATCCTGCCTTTGATTGAAAAAAGGACTGTTCACCATCTTTTTTACTTGTCTGAAGTCTTTTTTGGTGAAATTTTCAATAGATTTTATCAAATCACTGTTTTGCAAAGTAAATAATTTTAGTTGATAAATATTTTCATAAAATACTGATTATTAGCTGTTTTTATTTTAAAATAGTGATTTTCGATTGATAAATCAAGTTAAATGTAGGTTGTTTTTGGTAAGTTTCGGTCGCATCTTTAGATTATATAGTGAATGAATTTTTCTTTATTTTAAAGCTCATACCATGAACAAATCCTTTTACATCGTGACGACTTCCATTAAGCGACTATTTATTGTTAGTTGTTTCCTCTTTTCTGCTTCCTTCGTTTTTGGCCAAGGCTGGGAATATTTTGGATTACCTGATGGCGATCATTTTGAGTGGACAGGTGGACATATCGCCTCAAGTCCTGATGGCGGTTATTTATTAGCTGGGACATTAGATCAAAATGGGGGAGATTCAATTGTTGTCGTAAAATTAAATGAGCAAGGTGTTGAGCAATTTCGAACAATGAGTGCACTGCCTATGTCATTCAATGAAACCCGGAGTACGGATTTAATCGAATTATCTGATGGAAATTTTGGGTACTTAGGTTTTTCTGATACCGGTTCGTTTTCATTTTATCTAAAATTTGATGTGAACGGTAATTTATTGTTAAGTCAAGAAGTTGGTGTGCCTCCAAATGGTGATGCTCATAGGATGATCGAAACGATGGATGGTAATTTACTGATTTTAAGTACGCATGAAGTTGGTTTCTCTACAGATTGGGTACATCTCAAGAAAATAACATTTGATGGAAGCATATTGTGGGATCAAACAGTTTTTGTGGATAGTGAAGCATTTGATGTCGTTGAATTGGCTAATGGAAACTTAGTTACTGCAGGTCGAGTCGAAACAAATTCTGATTCTTCTTCCTTATCGATTAATGTATTCAATTCAACTGGAGTGCTCATTGAAAATCATCTGTATGATTTTAACTATGAAGGTGGGGCAATCGTCGCAACCGATGATGGCGGATTCATCGTTGCAACAAATGCCGCGGAATTTGATTTTGATTTTTCAATTCCTCAGACTAGATTCTTCAAGCTCAATTCCAATTTTGAAATAGAATGGACACAAGCTTATGACATGGCAAACTCAATGAGTGATGGTTGGGCCTTGATCGGTAAAATGGCATTGACCAATGACGGCGGTGTCGTGGTGATGGGGCGCTACATTGAAGGATTCAATTCTTATGTCGCAAGACTGGATGCCACTGGAAATTTAGTTTGGTTCAATCAATTCAAACAAGGGAATGCATTTAATACAAATTTATATGATCTTGAATACCTAGAATCAGAAGACGCAATTGTATTGTCAGGAATTATCGCTGGCTTTTTTGATTTCACAAGAGCATTGTATGCATTTAAAATAGATGGGAATGGGGTTTTATTTGGCAATAATTTCTCTGGGCAAGCTTATTTAGATGCCAATGAAAATTGTTTGTTAGATAATGGCGAATCAGATTTGAGTAATTGGAAGTTACAAATAGTGGATCAGGCTGGTAATGAAAACTATTTTATTACAGATCCAAATTTCTCTATGGAGCTGGATTCTATTCCTTATACTGCAAACCTATTACCAATCAATGAACTTTGGGAAACTTGTCCCGAAGATTATGAGGTTTTATTGAACGCATCCAACAATTCTGCAACCATGGATTTTGGGGCATCTGCAGTTGTGGATTGTCCTTACATGACCGTACATGTGTCTAGTATTGGATTGCCAAGATTTTGTGATGAAAATTCAATGCGTGTCTTTTATTGCAACAATGGAACCATTCCAGCTACGGATGCTTATGTGGAAGTTGAGGTGGATCCACTGTATGAAATTTTAGATGCAGAACTTCCTTTTTCGATAAATGGTAATATATACACGTTTGATGTCGGAGATGTTGATGTTTTTGAATGTGGAAGTTTCACCATCTTGAATTTTTTGTCCTGTGATGCCGTACCTGGTGAGACTGTTTGTGCGGAAGCGCACATTTTTCCGGATTCACTTTGCTTTTTTCCTTCTCCATCCTGGTCAGGTGCAAGTATTGTTGTGGATGCTTTTTGTGCCAATGATTCTGTTTCCTTCACCCTTCGGAATGCAGGTACTGGAGATATGGCGGCTGCATTGACTTATGATATCATTGTCGATGAAGTCATTTTATTTCAAGTGCCTTTTGATCTGGATGCAGAAGAAACCATTACACCTACTTATTTTTCAGGTGGTTCTACTGTTCGCCTACAAGCACCGCAAGAACCTTTTCACCCTGGATTTTCTATGCCGTCGGCTGCGATTGAAGGTTGTGGAGGTGTAGTGCAACCAGGATTCATTGAGCAATTCTCACAAGATGATGTCAATCACTATATTGATATTGATTGCAATAGAATCATTGGAGGTTTAGTTTATAACAATATGGTTGCTTCTCCGGTTGGTTATGGTAATGAACATTATATTGAGGCGGATCAACGAATTGAGTATTTTGTTAGATTTCAAAATACTGGAAATTCAACAGCCAACACAGTTGTGATCAGGGATACCATCTCATCTTTTTTGAATCTAGCATCGATTGAGCCAAGTTTAAGTAGTCATGATTACATTTTTCAGATAGAAAATAATGTAGCCGTTTTTACATTCAACAACATCATGCTTCCACCGAGTTCAACAAATCAACTTGATTCAGAGGGAATTTTGAAATTCTCCATTCAGCAAAAATCAGGGCTTCCAATTGGGACGGTAATTCATAACAAAGCAGGTATTTATTTTGATAATGAACCGCCAATTATTACCAACGAAACCTTTCATACCGTCGGAGAAGATTTTATTCAGATCAATATTATTGATGTAGATAATGATGGCTATTTCACAGAAGAAGATTGTGATGATAACAATCCGGCAATCAATCCGGGAGCAAATGAAATCGAAAACAATGATATAGATGAAGATTGTGATGGAGTAGCACAAGTGATTGATGTTGATGGCGACGGTTACAACTCAGACGAAGATTGCGACGATGACAACGCAGATATCTATCCAGGAGCTGAAGAAATCGCCAACAACAACATTGATGAAGATTGTGATGGAGAAGATTTAATTATGATTGGAATCAATGATTCAGCAGCGCTCCCATTCCAAATTTTTCCAAATCCAACTACGGATATTTTTATGATTCAACATTCAATTCAAACAGAAGGAAGTGTTTTGTTATATGATTATAATGGAAAAACTATTTTGACTCAAAACTTACAACAAGAAAACCGAATTGAGTTTGATGCACTTTCAAATGGCGTTTATTTGTTAGAGATTCGGACTTTGGATGGGGTTTGGTTTGAGCGAGTGGTGAAGGTTGATTGATTTTAGAAAAATTTATTTGCAAGTATATACTTACATTAGCTGCATCGGAGCCCTTTCTGGTGCAGCTATTTATATATTTGTGGGGCTAGTCGAGATTGGCAACTATTCAAACAGTCTGTCGTTATAGAGAAATAGAAAATAAAGAGATATTGACCTTGCAAGTAGAAGAAAAAAAATCAAAAAAATGTTATAAATGCTTTCGACCTTCGAGCACTTGTATTTGTAAACACATCAATCCTTTCCAGACGAAGACTCGTTTTATTATCCTAATGCACCCAAAGGAGTATAAAAAACAAAGAAACGGAACGGGACATATGACCAAGCTTCAATTGGAAAATTCAGAAATTATAGTGGGCATTGATTTTACCAATAATAAACGCGTCAATGAAATACTGCATGATGAAACAATTTCTTCTTTTTTATTGTATCCAGGAAAAGAGAGTTTCAACTTATCGGAGAGCAGAAAAAGTTCAGCATTAATTTCATTCATGGGTGATCAGCCATACCTCTTCATCCTCGATGGCACCTGGCCATGCGCACGTAAAATGCTCAAACTAAGTAAGAACTTGCAACCACTAAAAAGAGTAAGTTTTGATAATAAAATAACCTCTAAATTTATCATTAAGCAGCAACCAGATGCGCTTTGTCTAAGTACAATCGAATCCGTCTATACGGTGTTAAATTTATTGAAAGAAGGCAACTTAGAGCAATGCGACACCAAGGATTTCCTTCTTCCTTTTGAAAAAATGATTGCGTATCAATTGGATTTTATGCTCAATCCAGATCATGAAAACTATCGCTCTGTTGCGAATGGAGAGATGCTACCAAAGACGAAGTACAAGAACAATCCGCAACGTAGTGTTATTTTTGAAGGGGGAGGTTAGTATTTGTTTCGATTTTAAGTGTGTTCTAGCCGTTCTGTTTAAAAGTTTGTAACCAGGATGCATATTTCACTTTTATTATTCGTTTATTTCATGTTGACAAAAATGTGATAAATATTAATTATCTTATTATTGAGTTTGTAAGTCATTTCTTGAATTTTAAGATTTCCTAATGACAATTCAACTAGTTCATTATTTCTTAGTAATTTGTAAGAAGGGATTTTAACCTCAGGAGAATATGATTTGTATTTATTCCAAGAATCTTCATAGCTGTTTAACTCAGAGAAAATTATCACAAATATAGTTTCCAACCCATTTGCATTGTAACCTGCAAGTTTTGCTAAATGTTTAGAAATTGTCTGCTTGTTAAAATAGTGTTTTAAATTGAATGCTTCACAGATACTGATTACATCTCCATATTCGTCTTCTATTTTAATATCAATTTCACCAGCGTTTTGACCAGTTTCTGAAATGCCATAGCCTGATTCATCTTTGGCTATGAATTTATTAATTAAATTAGCGAGAATCATAGTCCTATTTTTCTCCCCATCTTTGATGCTTTTCCTTAATCCTTGTAGTTGTTTCGTTGCTCTTATAATCTCTGTCAACAATGTGTATTCGGCTGAAATTGATTTCAAACTAAATGAATCTGACCTTTTGAAAATTTTATCTAATTTACGTCTTCTCTTTTTGAGATAGTTCGTATATAAAAGATCTCTAATTTTTCCTTTATAGTTTAGCTTTGCTTGAAGTGAATCTAATACTTGATTTACTTTAATTTCCCTTAAGTTAGAATCAAGTACGGTATAACTATAACATTCAATCGAAATACTAATTTGAAATATATCATTTAAGACTCTTACTAAATCAATTAACATGCTACTGATAAAGATTTTGATTTCGTCTGTTTCGAAGATTCTGGGTGATTTATTCAAATGTAACAAGAGACTTTTGTAAATATCAATTTTGGGTACTATTTCCTGCTCTAAGAATTTATTGTTGTACTCGTAATTAAGATTGTTTTCATTAATAAATTGAATACAATGCACAATTTTTTCATATGCTTTTTGCCATGTATCTTCTTGAACTATTTTATTTTTTTCGAATATCGGAATTAATTTGTTCCACTTTTTGATTTGAGATTTTTGAATCGCATTTTCTGCTTTCAATATTAGCTTAAGTAAAGTTTCCAAGTAGTATAGAGTGTTTTCGAGGTATAAAATGTCTATCATAATTCTTTACATTGATTGCATGTAAACAACATCAATCTCTTGGAAATAAGAACTACCATTATCCTAAAAAGGCACATCCTCATCTGTCTCATTCATCTTCGAAG
>CALFWW010000261.1 GCA_937928575.1 uncultured Saprospiraceae bacterium
AAAGCGGCTTGTTCTAATCTAAATAAAATCCGTAAAGAAATGAAAACTGCTCAAGCTAAGCAATAACATAAAATGACTTGCCTGCAAAAAAAACTCCTACGCCCCTACAGGGCTGAACAAGCATTCATGAATACTTGGGGCGATGCCGGCGATGCCCCAAGTTATATGTTAGACCCACTTTGGGGTCATGCAATTTATTCAATCTTAGTAAATCGCTCCGTCATCACTTTTTCATTTTGTTTCGCTACAACAAAGTATACACCACCTGACAGTCCTTCCAATGGTAGTGATTGATTATTTAGTCCAACTTCTACTGAAAAAATCTGATTGGTTATTAACTTTCCAGTAACATCATATACGGCAAATTCCAATGCTCCATTATCCTGTGTTGAATAATTGAATGAAAGTATATTGTTGTGAATTGGATTTGGCATTATTTCAATTTCCTTCTCTTTCAATACTTGGATGGTAACGACTCCTACATAGGTTTGGTGCTTGTCAAAATCAGTTTGTGATAAGCGATAATAGTTGATTCCTGCTGTTGGGTTTTTATCAATTAAGTTGTAAGTATGTTTTTCATAACTGGTTCCTTGCCCTTCTACCATTCCTAATGCTTCGAAATTTCTGCCGTCTGTACTTTTTTCAATAGTAAAATAAGCATTATTTATTTCTACTTCTGTCGCCCAATCCAACAATACTTCTTCATTTTCCAATTGCCCATTAAATCCAATTAATTCTATTGGCAATGAAGTTGCACAAACCACTAAGTGAGGCGCTCCAAATACACAACTATAATAATCACCTGTTGGGAATGTAACTGCTGGTACTTCTGCATATTGTCTTATGACTTCCAAAGTAAAACCGAGTGTTCCTGTACTCGTTCCTGGATCCCAAATCAAAGCACATATTTCTGAACCTGGTTGTGTTGGATCATATCCTGCCGGAAAATCTACGGATGTATAAGTATAAGTCGAACCTACTGCCGGCGCCGCCAATCCATCAAAAAATAAGAAATTAGCATTCGTGCAAGCATTGTTTCCTCTCACGTTTAAATTCAAGGTGCCGGTGCCTCCAGCATACGCATCGATGGTCAATACGACGCTCCAAGTTTGTGCACCACTATGATTTGTCGGACAACTTGCGGTTGTAAAATCAACTAATCCAGAAACACTTCCGAGATTCCCGCTGACAGAAACTGGACTTCCTGATGCACTGGCACTACATTCTGCCGCCGCTTCCAATGGACTTGAGCAAGTGACAAAAGGTGTTGCATAAATGTTGGTTCCTTCCGCAAATAACGAACAATCAATATCCAAACAAAAATCATTCTTTGGAGTTCCACCAGTTGATTCGTAAATGTGATTGGCAGGATTTGTTAATGCACCTCCCATCGTTGCGCCTGCTAATGCGGTCGTAAAAGTTGCCGCATTGGTAACAGTCGATGTAATAGGATCGGTATCTGTTATCCACCATCCAATGACTTTTCCTGCTGGAAGTGATATAATATCGGTATCATAACAAGCATTTTTCGTGGATGGAGTTGGATCCGTAACCATCGCAGATGCGGTTCCCGGATCTGGTTGTACGACTATTGTTATTTCAGATTTGCAAGGCGGATCACTGATGGTATTCACTTCTGCGATCCAAAATGAATAGACACCTGGCGTATTCACATCTACTTGTGCAGCTGTTGGCGTAAAAGTCGATACATTTGTGGCCAATGCACTTGCTTTCATATCATTTTGACCAAGAAACCAATCAAAACAATTGATATCATAGGATACTCCTGCAAATGAAGTGTATGTTTTACCCGCATTGAATGTAGGAATAGCATCTCCTGTACATATTTCCTGATAAGGAGAGTTGGCCGCTCCCAACACGGTACTTGCGAAGTATTGAGCAGGATCAGAATGACACAAATAAGCTCTACAACCATCATCGGTTGCGATGTCATATATTTTGCGATATTGACAATAAGAAAAATCAGTACGACAACCTGAAAGACTATTGTAACTCATAATGTTTTGCTCCAAAATAGTGGAAACACAAGGCTGGGCCGCACAATCGACCCCTTCTCCAGGATCAATGCTCAACACGTTACTTGCGCCATGCGAGTGTGCGGCAAATCCAGTTGCATCAAAATCACAGCCCGATACATAACAACGATCATACGTCGCACCTGAATGGTCGCAATTGTGGCTAAAATTTGGATCTGGCCAGGTGTCGCATATCCCATCACCAGTCGTTAAACAATCACTATTATTTAGTGCGCCATTAGGATACCCATCTATATCTGCAAAATTGGATGGTAAGTCATGATGGGTATGAAAGAGTCCAAAATAATGTCCTAATTCGTGAGCGATAGTCGTCCCTCCAATTCCCGGCGGATATCTCATAATGGAATAATCCCGACTCATTGGATAAGGTGCAAATCCATAAACGCCACAGCAATCATGATCCCCTTCTAATCCACCTACAAAATATAAATTGATCACATTTGGTAAGTCATAGGCTTGGGTTTGAACATTATCATTCATTCCATCATTCCCTCCTGTAGTTGGATCTGGATTGTCATCATAAAAATCATAAATATCACAATCTTCTACTCGCACTCTTTGTACCTCATAGAATTCTATATTGGCGTTGGCATAATGTTCATTTACGGTCGCCAACGTATTGTTTAAATCGGTATCAGCCAATGCAATAAAACCAGTCGCATTATTAGATCCACCGATACTTGTATTGTTGTTGTAATTTTCTCCAGTCCAAGCTGCACATTCAAAAATAGTGATGGCTATAGGAAGCCGATATTTTCCACCATTACAAGTTGTGTTGGGGACAGCGGGTACATCGCAATTCGCATCTCTGTTACAAGCATCTCCTGAACTAGGTTGCCAGCCATTGGTTCCATATCCATTTGATAAGATGGTACAAGCCATTGACAATTGGGGACTCACTTGTTTTTTTGCTTGGTTACCACAAGTTTCACCGGGATAAGTTCCGTTGTCTATGGCTTCCTGAATTTGTTGATGGAATATTTCGGCTGGTGTTGATTGTGCGACTAAAGTTGGAACAACAAAAAAGGATATAGCACTTACGAATAACAACCTGAAAATGGTTTTCATAATTTCGATTTTAGAAGATCTTAATTAAAATGGTAGTTCCTTATAGATGCGCTTAATCAGTGGGGCTTAAAAAAAAGAGCCAAGAACTAAGAGGATTAGTTCTGGCTCTCAAACGGTTATTGGGATATTACAATCTTATATAGACTTTGAGTGCAATCTGCACCAAAGAGCATATTCTTAAACTAATAAATGAAATTAATCTTTGCCTTAGCAAAGGTATTGATATGTTGATAGGAATTTGAATCTAAATTGGCGTATTAGTTATCACTTGTTATAACAAACTGCGCTGATTCGATTGGATATAATTTATTTAAATTCTGGTGTAAGATATAACTATTTTTTCAAATATGACAGAGGCAATTAAAAATTTCTACTGCTCACACATAAATTAAAAATATCTCGGTGTATTTACTTTCTTGGTTTTGTAATTGAAGTCGTAACCTAACATCACTTCGAAAGAGCCTTGTGCGTATTCTTGTAACTTAGTCAATGTGTAATCATAAGATGCCCCAATCAGCAAACCATTTTTTAAATAAAAAGCTGCCCATATATCTGCTGAATCGAACGAGCTTTCTCCTCCAAACTCACTAGCTTCGATTGCTGTCCTGAATGAAGCTCCTAACCAAAAAGTTTGATAAAAAAGAAAAGAAGCATCGACATCTAATTCTACTGGAGCTCCGACCTGACTAGGACTATTTACTTCCCCTGCATTATCTCCAAACGCGCCTGCTACTTTCAACAAACCAGAAGGCTTGAATATAAGTGAGTTTCCTGTTATAGGAATCGCAGCACCTGCTGTAAAGTAATAATGTCTATAGGTTTTCGCCCATTTGGCAGTATTGACATTGTCCCTTAAATCGTAATTGATTAAATGAGGAGAAGAAATACCCGCATAAAAAGTTTCTGAGTAATAATATACACCCGCTCCAAAATTAGGCATCCACTTATTGATTCCTTCATCCAGAAATGTTTCGTCCATTCCTCTGGGGTCTTTGTACTTCAATAAATCAAAGTCTTTTCTATAATTCACGATTCCTCCTTGTACACCTAATGAGACCGTTCCCTTACCAAAAGGAATTCGATAAGCATAGGTTAGATATCCTGTTGTGTTTCTGTTAATACCGATTTGATCGTGATTCAAATTGATTCCGACTCCTACTCTTTTTAATAATGGCGTATGGGCAGTCACCGTTTGTGAAGTAGGTGCACCCTCAATTCCCCACCACTGATTTCGATATAATGCTCTAATTGATAAAAATTCCTTCGATCCAGCATATGCAGGATTATAAGAAAGCGTATTGAACATATATTTTGTAAACATCGGATCTTGTTGTGCGTTTACGTCTATAAGTGCACAACTACAAACCATCAGTATTAGGAGAAATTTTTTCATCGGTTAAATCAATTTATCTTCTATTATCGTTTCTTTTAACATTTAAGCAGTTGAATAACAATCTTTTAAATAACATTATTCTTGCTATGTTTTATATGGAAAACAAAAACCGTGCCTATAGAATTGGTGGACGGTGGACGGTAACGGCACACGCTGGAGTACGTGAGCACGCGTACTCCTCGCGAGCGCCAGTCAACCGTTCACCGTTCACTGTCCTTTCACTGTCAACCGTCCTTCACCATCTACTCACCCCAATAAAAAAAGCTGGCTGCGACTTTTCGCATACCAGCTTATCAGAAAATTAAAAGAAGTCTTTTGGAGGAAGCATCAGAGCCAGCCCCCCCGAACTCATAATAACTTCCTCAACAAAAGACCGTATCTTTAGACGATCACTTTTGCTACACGAGCAAACGCGGTCATCGATTTATCTGCAAAATCCCGTTGAAGACCTGTCCTCCATCTCCAGTATTAATCACGTAAAAGTAAGTACCACTTGGTAAGTCATTTGCTTCCCATGTACCATCAAACGGGTTGTTATTGGTATAACCTTCTTTTCTATACACTTGATTCCCCCATCTATTGTAAACACAAACTTCATTGTTTGGGAAATTTTCAATTCCATCTATAATCCAATTGTCATTGATTTCATCTCCATTTGGTGAAAAACCATCGTAGATGATTAAGCATTCACAACTTACATCAACAAAGACAGTGGTTGTATCCGCACCATTTTCATTGGAGAAAAAGTAGGTGAATTGATCTTGCCCACAGTAATCCAAGGAAGGACTATAAGTAATCGTTTCATTAATTTCATTCTGTTGCGCATCTCCATTGTTAGGTTGGGTGATGATTCCGAAATCACACCAGTTGTCATTGACATCGTTTTCAGCTACAGAGACTACAATAGGAACATTTTTGATGGTTTCAACTTCTTCAGGAAGTAGCACAGGTGGTGTTCCTGTTCCAGGTTCCACAGTGACTATAAAGAAGGTGGTATCACAGAAACCTAAGTCATCGCATAAAACCAGACAGAATGGATCCGTTCCAAAATCAATCCCTTCATAAGAAACACAGAAGGTCTCTTCATCATAAGTAAAATCAACATTGATTCCTGAGAAATCTGAACAGAAATTTTCCCAACTAATAATAGTACCAGGCAACTCTGTTGTATCCGCACATAAATCTCCGAAAGGACCCACTACACAATTTGGAATGGTGTCGTATAGGGTATCTCTTGTTATGAGTGGGACATCACAAATAACGGATAATTCCAAAGTATCGGAACAACCGGTAATCGTATCTGAGAATACCAAAGTATGCTCACCTGCTTCATCAAATGTCAGACAGGTGTTCTGAGGAGTTGCATTAATATTTAAATCCATCTCGCCCACTGCGCCTGTTGCATCTTGTATAACAAATATGGTTTCATATGTATTATTCGGATTACCTCCACAGATAGTCAATGTAACTGGATCAAATACCCAATTCCCTGAAGCATCCCAGCCATTCATTTGATTTGCGATTGCATCAGGAGAATTCAAACCGCCTTGAGTCAAGTTAAATTCTGTTCCATCTAGTACGACTGTCCAGTCTGTGATCGTATAAGGACCCATCACGCCACCACCAGGAATGACAGCAGTTGAGTAACAGAAGGTTGAATCAAATTCGCATCCAACAATCATTCCTTCAAATGGTAAGAAGTTATCTTCTACAACTATATTTTGAAATTCAGTAAATGGAATTCCAGTAATATATTCTCCAATCGTATCACAATCGATTTCTAACACCAAGGAATCAGATGCAAAGAAAGGATCACAATCTTCACACGCATTGGTGATTGTAAGATTGGAAGCACTTGAGGTACATCCATTAGCATCTGTAACCGTAAGAGAATAACTACCTAGATTTAAATTGGTAATCGTAGCTTGATCTGGGAAAACAGGATCCCACGTATATGTATATCCACCACTTCCACCAGAAGCCATTACTTCAATGATACCTCCAGCAATACAAGAAATCGGAGTTAATTCAATATCTAAATCTATATTCTCTGAATCTAACACTGTAAAGACAGACTCTCCTACCAAACATCCAGCTCCATCCGTAATTATAATACTATGTAATCCTGGGTTTAATGACCCATTGTTGACCAGTACCCCATTGCTGAAAATTTCAGTCGTTGCTGGATTTATAAAATTCGCACAAAAATCTGTTGTAAAATCTATCATTGCATCTCCCTCACCGATACAACTTGTAAATATGGTATCCGAAGCTAAAGTGATATTCGCACATGCATCGTCAGGTACATTATTTAATAACACAAAGCATAATTCCTCAACACAACCAAGATTTCCTTCGTCCGTTACGGTAACACAATAACTTCCTGCTGCCATATCCGGATGTGTACCCGGTTGGGTTGTATCTGTATTTACAAAACCATCACTCCACGCAAAAGTATAAGGGCCAGCACCACCATTCGCAGCAACGATTACAAGACCATTTGCTTGTCCACAATCAGGCTCCGTTACAATTGCGAGACTTAGACCAACAGGTGATGCGGATTCAATTTCAAGATCAATTACATTGATACATGCTGGGTCACCCATTGGATCAACTACGGTTACTTGATAAATACCCGCAGCCAAATCCGTTCTCATATTTTCAGGTTGTCCGTTTGGATTTCCATCACTCCAAGTATATTCAAAACTTTCTGGAAGGAAGGTAGCCGTACCGTTACTTTCAATACAAGTAGCTGGGAAGGTAGCTACAAGTGTGGTTTCTGGACCATCTGAATTTCCAACTACAACTGTTGTTTGAGTTCCACAATTTGGATCTAAATTATCGATGATAGTAACAGTATAACTTCCAGCAGGTACACCTGTTCTGGCATTATTTTCTGCATTGGCAGTGCCTAAATCAGGTGACCAAGTAAATGAATAATCGGCTATATTTTGAAACAATCCGATCTCAACAGTACCAGTACTATCTCCACAAGTTGATTCTACAACTACTTCATTCGTTATGATTGGTGGATCACAGAGATTTTGACAATCATCAATGATTACTATTTGCGGTGAAATCGCTTGACATCCATTACTATCAGTCACAGTGACTACGAAAGTTCCTGTATTTAGATCTACTCTATCCTCCATTACTGAACCATCTGACCATGCAAAGGTGTATGACATTGAGCCACCAGTAACATTTAACATAATAGACCCGTTAGTAAAACAAGTAACATTAGTAGGTTGAATATCCAAGACAATCGCATCTGGTTCTACCACTTCAAAACATTCAGATGCTGCAATTGCCCCATTACCCTCAGACAATACTACACAATAATTACCAGCTGAAAGCGCCCCATTTGCAACGACATTACCGTTGGCATCTACAATTTCAGTAGTGGGTGGCTGTATACAGCCAGCAGGAAAATCCGTTGTAAATCCAATATTCCCATTGGCATCACCGATACAACTAACAGAAACTACTGACGCATCTAATATAATCGTTGCATTACAATTTGGATTGTTTTCAGCAAGTACAAAGCACACAACATCTTCACATCCCTGAATGATTGGATCACAAATGGTAACACAGTAATTACCAGAAGCTAAATCAAAACGATTAGGATCATTTTGTTGGACTCCATCACTCCATTTGTATAAATAGCCAGCATTGTTAGAGGTAGTAATTATTACCTGTCCATTTGCTTGATTCACATCTGGTTCTAATCCAATTATAAAACCACCATTGATATTGTTGATCTGATCAACAGTGACATTTATGATATTAATACACGGATTTCCAGGTTCGGTAACCGTCACTTGGTAATCTCCTGCAAATAAATTAATTCTTTTAAATGGATCCGCACCATCTTGTACTCCAGCTGTTCCCCAATCAAAAGTAAGATTTGTCGGTCCCATTATCACTTCACCACTTGCGTCAGAACAATTAGCAGGTGTCATTGATACCACCTCACCTTGAGGTCCATCACTATTACCTACTACAACAGTTTCTTCTACAAAACAAGCTGGATCCGCATTGGAAGTAATGATAACATTATAAACACCAGAAGCTAAATTTGATGCTGCATTACTGGAGCTAATATTAGGACTCCAAGCATACGAATAATCAGTATTTGGAGTGGTCATTGTGATATTGATTGAGCCGACTGAGTTTCCACAAGTTGATTCTACTATGACGATATTATCTACAATGGGTGGAGTGCAATTTACTTCACACGCTGCCACTGTAACACCAGCACCAGCCACATCTAATGATGCACAGATAGCCCCACCACCCTGCTGCAACAATGCATTTACATCAAAACCAGTAGTTATACCAATTTGAACAATTCCGAGATCTAAGGTATTGGGATCAAACACTAAAGTATGTATTGTATAGTTTCCAGGATTGGTAACGGTAAAATTTGGTGTGGCTTGTGCATCTTGAATTATAAGACCAGGTCCCTCTGTCAAAACATAAGTAGTTTGATAACCTGCTGGTACAAACATATTGCCGTTTGGCGTCGCAGAGAAATTAATAGGCTGTCCAAGAAATTGTTGACAAGGAACCCCTCCATTTGCAGTTAATGTTCCAGCATTTGCTGTGCATGCATTTGGATCACAATCATAGGGGATGGTGATGACCAATTCCTGCTTACAACCGCTTATGTTGTCTACTACATACATGTCATAGGTACCAGCTGCAAGACCACCTTGCGTAGGAGAATTGTTATTTTCATCAGGATGCCAGAAGAAGAAATAGTCTCCTGTTCCATTATTTACGTTGACTGTTGCAGACCCTAATTGATTACAAGTTTCAGGAGTGATGTTGGCAAAAGCCGACCAATCGTAAATGTACTCAATTTGTTGCGTATGCGTTGTTGCATTTCCACAAGCATCTGTTGCGATCCAGGTCCTACCTACCAATTGAGTACAGGCTCCGTATCCAATTCCCTCCTGAAAAGTTAACTCAACATTTCCAGAGCAATTATCAAATGCAGTTACATCATTTACAGGTACGGTTGCACCTTGTGATTGAAATAAGGTAATATCTGGAGGTGTTGAGCTTAATGTTGGAGCTTGGGTATCAAAAACAGAAATTGTTTGGGATGCCGTAGCCACCTCACCACAACCATTGGATGCTGTCCATGTTCTGATGAGATTATAAGTATTATCAGCACAACCGCCATTGAAAGTTTGCGTGCTTGATTCGTTCAGATTAATAGTAATGTCACCAGGACAATTGTCTTGAGCGGCCGGCGTTTCAGGTCCGGGTACTGCATTACAATCGACCGTGATGTCGGCTGGTACAAAAGTAAAAGAAATAGCTAAATCCCCTTTGTGATTTGAAGGGTTGTTTGCTTGCAGTGTGTTTGGGACGAAGAAAACAATTGCAATACAGGTAAGTAGAGCAATCACGATATGTGAGGGTACTGTTTGTCTCATAATAATTGACCGTCAGGCCGTTTGTTCAAGTGTTAGTATAATTAGGTAGTCACAAATTTTAGGATGTAAAGATTGATTAAGACTACAATTAACCATCTATATAAATCACGAACCAAAATAGAGCAAAGACCAAGCCATATGATGATTCAGTAGATATCGATCCTATTTAAAAAATAATTTATAATTCATTGTTAAAACATGTAATCAATTAGATATCAATTTTTTATGAAAAAATTGAGTTCGCTTAATTTTTACAAAAAAATGTCACATTTTTATTTTAATAAATTGTTAACAAATTCGGTAAAACCCATTTTAATGTGAATCATCACTGATTAAAGTGTTGAATTCATTATCGAAATAAGTAATTAGTTTTTGGAGATATCAGACAATGTAGGTCACAGACGTCGGGGGCAATGTGATTTTTGAAGAAAGGTGGAGCTATTACAACTACTCAAAAATATAAAATCTATTTCATTTTAACCTAATGAAACAACAAATATACACATATTTAATCTTTGTTATACGTATATGACTCACCTTCAATGGCTGCAAAAGAGTTTTGAAAAACACTTCGTGCTTCATCTTCAAGCACATTCGTTTTTTCATAACGAGAAGAAAAATGACCTAACAATAATTTTCCAGCATTACTTTTTTTCGCTATCGTGGCAGCTTGTAACGCAGTGCTGTGCATATATCGTTCAGCAGCTTCTCTTAAATTATCGGTATAGGTGGCTTCGTGATATAGAATATCTACATTTTGAATGAATGGGAGGATGGATTCGAGATAAACTGTATCAGAGCAGTAGGCAAAAGATCTTCGTTTTTTACGATAAGTTAGTTTATTGTTAGGGATTGAAGTATCCGCTATCAATAGATCGTTACCAGCTTTCACTTGCTTAATTTGCTCAACCGTTAAGTTGAATTTTTTTATGGCAGCTGAATCAATATTTCTAGGATGAGGTTTTTCCTTAAATAAATATCCAGAGGTTGCGATTCGATGCTTCAATGGAATCGAAAAAACTTCGACTAATTTGTCTTCAAAAATCTTTTGATATTGAGTCGCATCTACGACTATAAATTTTAATTCATATCCCAATTTAGTTTCACCATACTTAAGGTGTGCGTCTACGATTTCTTGTAAACCTGGAGGTGAAAAAATGGTTAAGGTCTTTTTTCTTCCTTGCAAATTAAAAGACCCCAATAAGCCAACGAGTCCTAAATAATGATCACCATGTAAATGAGAAATGAAAATCTGATTGATTTTGGAGCTCTTTATTCGAAAATCGCGAATTCTGAATTGAGTTCCCTCTCCACAATCGATAAGATAAAGATTGTTTTGTACTGTAAGAATCTGAGCAGATAGATACCGACCAAATGCTGGGATAGCTGAATTGGTACCCAGTACAGTAACGTGAAATTGCATTTGTTGGTTTTTAGTAAATGCTAGATAAGATCTGAACTATTGTGAAACTCACCAAGATTTTGGAAGGACAGGATTTTTTCACCCATTCTTTAGGTCCATAAAGAACTACTCCTTGTCGTCAGATTTAAGATCTTTTTCCAGCTCCTCCATGAAAACGAAATCGATGGATTCAGAAACAGTAGGAATTATTTTCAATACAGTTTCAAGACGTGAAATCGTAATTAGCTTTTGAACATTTTCATGTGCTACACCAGTTACAATAAAACTACCGCCATCTTGCCACAATCGGTTAGCTGTCAGGATGGCACTTAATCCAGATGAATCGACAAATTTGACAGACGACAAATCCAAGATTAAGTTTTTAGTTCCTTCATTCTTTAAAATGACAAATTCAGACTTCAAATTAGGAGCATTGCTTGAATTTAGTGTTTCTTCATCCAAAGAAAACAAAGTGTACTTTTCTTGTTTATCAACGTTATATTTCATTTCCTATTATTTATTAGATTGATTGAACGATCAAAAATACCATTTATTAGTAATATTCTAATCCAATTTATCGAACAGAACTATTTTGAATCAGTATAATTACTAGATGTAAAATGTATTGAATATTCCATTTCTCAATTTGTAATCATAAATATTTCTTAATAATCCAAATTAAGAATAGTTTTCATTCATTCTCAACGTTTTACAGTAAATAGTGTTTAAACTTCAACCGAGAAATAAAAAACTCCTTCAAAACTGAAACCATTACAAATGCAAATATGGCAGTTTCGAAGGGTTGGCACACTTTTGTTGCTTTATTAAAAAGGTTTAAAACATTCTGAAACTTACTTTTGTATTACTTGTTAAATAGTCTTAATATTGTTTTTAGCGAGTTATTACTAAGTGCCTAAAAAATCATCATGAATAAGAGATTTTCAAAAGAAGTTAAAGAAGTCATTGCAAGCAGCCGTCACGAAGCATTAAGACTTGGATGTGATTTCATTGGAACAGAGCATTTATTACTTGGCATGATCCATAATAAAGGATTGCTTGCCGTCAAAGTATTGAAATCTTTAAATGTTAATACAAATCAATTAAAGGAAAGCATTGAAGAATCTATCAAAGATTTGGTAAGAAATGTAACCGAACTAAATGTCGGTAGCCTTCCTTTAAATAAACAAGCTGAAAAAGTTTTAAAAGTAACTTTCCTCGAAGCTAAGATGATGAGGAATGATGAAATATGTCCGGAACATATTTTACTCTCAATTTTAAAACACGAAGAAAATTCAGCTTCTAAAATTTTAAATCGTTTTGATATCGATTACGAAATTTTCAAATCAGAATTGGAATACGTGAGTCAAGAATCTGAATATGAAAACAACTCAGATTTTTACATGCAAGGTCCATCTGATTCGGATGAACCATTTGAAGAAGAAGAATCCGCTAGATATCAACGTAAAGGAAATTCTAAATCAAGAACTCCTGTACTAGATAATTTTGGTAGAGATATTACCAAACTAGCAGATGAAGATAAGTTAGACCCAATCATCGGTCGTGAAACTGAAATCGAAAGAGTTTCTCAAATCTTGTCTCGTCGTAAAAAGAACAATCCAATTTTGATTGGTGAACCTGGTGTTGGAAAAACCGCAATTGTGGAAGGTCTGGCACTCCGCATCAATCAGAAAAAAGTATCAAGAACATTGTTCGGTAAGCGTATTGTTATGCTAGATCTTGCAGCTTTGGTTGCAGGAACTAAATATCGTGGACAATTCGAAGAAAGAATGAAAGCGATCATGAACGAGTTGGAAAAATCTCGTGATGTGATTTTATTTATCGATGAAATCCACACAATTGTTGGTGCCGGTTGTGCTACTGGTTCTTTGGATGCTTCTAATATCTTTAAGCCAGCATTGGCGAGAGGTGAGTTGCAATGTATCGGTGCTTCTACATTAGATGAGTACCGTCAACACATCGAAAAGGATGGTGCATTGGATAGACGTTTCCAAAAAGTAATCGTTGATCCACCTTCTCCAGAAGAAGCGGTCAACATCTTGAAGAATATCAAAGGTAAATACGAAGAGTTTCACAATGTAAAGTACACCGATGAAGCAATTGAGCAGTGTGTGAAACTAAGTGATCGTTATATCAGTGATCGTTTCCTTCCAGACAAAGCAATCGATGTTTTGGATGAAGTAGGTGCAAGAGTTCACTTGAAAAACATCCATGTTCCTAAACACATCGAGGAACTAGAAAAGAAAATTGAAGATTTAAAAGAGCAGAAAAACACAGCTGTCAAGAGTCAACAGTATGAAAAAGCAGCTGACCTGAGAGATGACGAATCTAAATTGTTACGCCAATTAGAGTTCGAAAAGAATGAGTGGGATCAAGAATCTAAAAAGAAAAGATATCCTGTCAACGATGAGCATATTGCTGAAGTAGTTTCTATGATGACTGGTATTCCAGTGAGAAGAGTGGCTCAAAGTGAAAGCAATAAGTTGGTCGGAATGAATGAGGACCTTCAAAAAGTATTGATCGGTCAGGATGAAGCGATTGACAAAATCACAAAAGCAATTCAGAGAAACAGAGTTGGATTGAAAGATCCTTCTAAGCCAATTGGTTCTTTTATTTTCTTAGGACCTACTGGTGTTGGTAAAACTGAATTAGCAAAAGCACTAGCAAGATACATTTTCGATTCGGACGAAGCTTTGATTAGAATTGATATGTCTGAATATATGGAGAAATTCTCAGTCAGTAGATTGATTGGAGCACCTCCAGGATATGTCGGATATGAAGAAGGTGGACAATTGACTGAAAAAGTTAGACGTAAGCCTTACTCAGTTATATTGTTAGATGAAATCGAAAAAGCACATCCAGATGTGTTCAATATCTTGCTACAAGTATTGGATGATGGTCAATTGACTGATGGATTGGGAAGAAAAGTTGATTTCAAAAACTCATTGATAATTATGACTTCAAATATTGGAGTTCGTCAATTATCAAACTTTGGAACCGGTGTTGGTTTCGATACAAAAGCGAGAAAAGAAACAGCAAAAGATACTTCTAAAGGAATTATCACCAATGCATTGAAGCGTGCTTTCTCTCCAGAATTTTTGAATAGAATTGATGATGTTTTAATTTTCAACTCATTGAACAAGGAGAACATTTTCAAGATCATCGACATTACTTTGAAAGACTTGTACAAGCGTTTAGACGGTATGGGTTACTCATTGAAGTTGAATTCGAAGGCAAAAGACTTTGTTGCTGAAAAAGGATTTGATCCGCAATTCGGTGCAAGACCCTTAGCTAGAGCGATTCAGAAGTACATCGAAGATCCATTGGCAGAATTTATTTTGAATGAAAATCCGCCAGAAGGAAGTGTTTTTGAAGCTGCAATGGCGAAAGATGGTAAGAGTTTAGTGATAAATTTAGCTAAAAAAGAGAAGTCTGACGCGAAAAAGTAAAATATCAACTTAAAGAAGAACTATTTGAAGTACATCTACTGTTGAGGTAGGTGTACTTTTTTTATTAAAGGTTGTTTTGTCGTTTAAGTAAAATAGCCTAATTTCATTACTATTATTAATTAAAATAAAATACTCTATTGGCACAAAGAAGATTCCACAGAAGAAATTTCAAACCACCAGCGGCTCCAGCTTTTCGAATTAACGGTTTAATACGTGTTCCTAAAATCCGACTCGTCGGAGATAATTTAGAAGAAATTAGCGAAGTTATCGGTCAGCAAATTATGTCTGACATCTATCCAACTCACGTTGCTCAAGATTGGGCAAGGGAAATGAATTTAGATTTGGTTGAGATCTCTCCAAAAGCAGATCCACCAGTTTGTAGGATTATTGATTTCAAAAAATTCCTTTACATCCGTAAAAAGAAAGAAAAGGAAATGAAGGACAACCAGGTAAAAACCGTTGTCAAAGAAATCAGACTTGGGCCTAATATTAGTGAACATGATTTTAATTTTAAATTAAGACACGCCAAAGAATTCTTAGAGTCAGGTGCAAAAGTACGTGCCTACGTTCACTTTCGAGGTAGAACCATTGTCTTCAAAGATCGTGGAGAACTGGTCCTTTTACGTATGCTTAAAGAATTGACCGAATTTGGTAGTCCAGAAGAATTACCGAGATTGGAAGGAAGAAGAATGAGTGTTATCATTTCTCCTAAAAAGATTCAAAAGAAAAAAGCGGATAAGCAAAAAGGAAATAATAAGAAGAATAAGGAAAAAGCAGACGCAAAAGCTAAAAACGTAGACGCAAAAGAAACTGTAAACGATGCTCCTAAGGACGCAGGCAAAGATTCTGGCGATCAACCAAAAGAATAGTTAAAGCTTAACCTCTATAAATCAATCAATTAGGAAGGATTTTCAGTTACCTCGATAATATTCGAGTTCAGTTGAAAATCCTTTTTATTTTGTCTATCTTTGCGCAGCTTTAACATAAAGCAATCCGAGAATCATCGGGTACGCAAAAAATAAAAAATTTTACTATGCCTAAAATGAAAACTCACTCAAGCGCTAAAAAGCGTTTCAAAGTGACAGGAAAAGGAAAAATTAAAAGATTCCAGGCTTACACTTCTCACATGATGCGTAACAAAAGCAAAAAGTCTAAGTTGAGACTTAGAGGTTCTGCATTGGTTCACAAATCTGATGAAAAAAGAATTAAACTCCTTTTGGGAATTTAATAAGCTCAGCTTTTAACTAAACCATTATTTTAAGACAACTATTTTTTAACGAGAATGCAGGACCAAAGAATCATAAGATCCCTGCATTGAACTAAAAACAATCTAATATGCCTCGTTCAGTAAATCATGTGGCGTCCAGAAGAAGACGCAGAAAAATTCTAAAGCAAGCCAGAGGATACTTCGGTGCTCGCTCCAAGGTTTATACAGTAGCCAAAAATGCTGTTGAGAAAGGTCTTGTTTACGCTTACCGTGATCGTAAAAACAAAAAACGTGCTTTCCGTAGATTATGGATCGCTCGTATCAATGCTGCTGCTAGACAAAATGGTACTACGTACTCGAAGTTGATGCACGGTCTAACAAAAAATGAAGTAGGTCTAAACAGAAAAGTATTAGCTGATTTAGCAATGAATCACCCTGAAACTTTTACTTCTGTTGTTAATGCTGCAAAGTAATTAACCTAGACTTGAAAATAATTGAAAAGCTTCACCTTTGGTGAGGCTTTTTTTGTGTCGTGTCGAGATGGAATACTCCCATCTCTAGGGAACATCGACCCTTTGGACTTTGGGGTTAAAAAAGTACCAAGAGGGACGATATAAATTTTTGCAAAGGGAGATATCTTTGCTCATATCCTTCGCAAAAAAAATCCCTATCTTTGCCTTTATGAAATCAAGTAGTTACCTCATTCTATTTTTAGTATTTGCATGCATCGGTTTTGGTGCATTCAAATTACTTAACAATACAATTGAGGAAACTGCAACAGAAACACTCGCTAATATCAACCCAGTTCCCGAACCAGAAAAAAAAGAAATCCCGAAAATACCTATAGAGGTAGAACTCCCCGACTCACTGAAATGGTTTGAACCTTCAACCATCGATCAACTTTCAAAAAAAGATGGGCACTTCAAAGTGAGCTGGAAAGTTTTAGGGAAAATGAAGTTGAATGAACAATACAATGAAGATATGGGAGCTTACATCCCCTACCCCGTTTTTCATCCCACTGTCAAAGATCTCGACGGGCAACGCATTGAAGTCAATGGATATGTAATTCCAATCGAAGAAACAGGTGATGCCACCATTTTGGTACTCTCTGCGAATCCGTATTCCCAATGTTTTTTTTGTGGTCAAGCAGGTCCAGAAACCGTCATGGACATTCAACTTAAAAATAAAAGCGGGAAGAGGTTTAAAACAGATGAACGTCTTAGCTTCAGAGGAAAACTCCGTTTAAATGATAGTGACTTGTTCTATTTGAACTACATTATGGATGATGCTGAAGTTGCTAACTAGCTTTCATCTATTTATTGGGTAAATCATTTTGTTCATTTCTTTATTCTTTACTATCTAACCAATATCATTTCTCATCTACATTCCCCGCAATCCTTCCTAATGCAAAACCATCAGTGTTTTATACAGATTGTATTCTAAAATGGCGGAAATTATATAGAGGATAAATTTATTGAGATCAAGACGGAAAACGCAGACATAGCCTTAGTTACGCGCTGGCTTGCATTGCAAAAGTACATGACTTTATTTCCAACGCTGATATCGATAAATTTTTCTTATTGAATACCGCCATTTTAGGATTCAATTTGTATAATTAAAGGAGTCAAAATTAACGTTGGACCATTATGGAGGGCGCGTATTGTTATGGTCAGAACAATTGCCCAATCAATACACCACCTTGCAATAGCAGCGTAAATACCAATCCTGTTTTTGAATATAGCCATTCCTCCGTGACTAATGGCGCTTCGATCGTTGGTGGTTATGTATATCTTGGATGAATTTAACGACCAAGGAAAATTTAAAAGAAAATGCGGACGGTTTTATTAAGTGCGGTTGTAGCAAAAGAACGAGTTTAGTTATTAACCCGCCTCCTCCATTAAGTCCAATTTTGGTTTGATAAATAATTGATACTTCACAATGCTGTAGGCAGATTTTAATTGTCCAGCGAAACTATCTCGACTTTGCAAAAAGTAAATAAACTTTCGTTTATTGGTCGACCAAGTCCCTTTTAA
>CALFWW010000262.1 GCA_937928575.1 uncultured Saprospiraceae bacterium
GATAAATATCCTTTGTTGTAAACTTGAACTTTGTAATTACCTTTTTCAAAAGGAACACCAGGTTCCCAGTGCATACAACTGTTCATAGAAACATTGTTGTATTCTACATCTTTAGCTTTTGTGTAACGTACTTCTTCGCCAGTTGCTTTGTTGTTCATGACACCAGAACCTAAACTTTCTACTGCCATCGTTTCACCTCTTGGGTTGATAACACGTACATAAAAAGTTTCATCACCAGCTTCTACAACTGCATTGTTATTAATCGCATAACAGATTTTCAGACGGTCAACACTTTTTGCAGCATTGCGCTCAACCGCTTTCCCACTTTTCTTCAATTTCCATCCTGTGACATCAACAGAACCTACAGAGATAACAGAACCCAAATTAACCTTAGCGGTCAATTGTTCTTTTACTTCTTCCAATTCAGTTTTTTCGGAAACTAACACTGCTTTTTCAGCTAATAATCCTTGATTGCTAACCCTTTCTGTGTTGACTTCTTCCCGTAATATTTTTTGCTCTTCGCTGAGCTGTGTGTTGCGGACCGTCAACTGTTCTTTATCTCTTTTGAGCGCGCCAATTTCCGCTATGAAATTATCTTGTTGGGTGATTAAGCTATTAATTTGCAAACGAGCATTTTCAAGATCTTCACGTGTATTTCTTTCTTTCGAAATTAACGCACCAATACGATTCTTTTGTTTCTTCAACTCAGTTTCTTGTTCTGCAATTCTTTGATCAAGTGCCGCACTTTTTCCTTTTTGATCTTCCAATTCAGAAAGCGCATCATAATATTGCTTTTCCAAATCAGCTTTCAATTTTTCTGTTTCAATCAGGTCTTTCTCTTGTTGAGAGATTTTTTCATCAGCATTAAATTTGTTGAATAGCAAATAGCCATTTACTGCTAATAAAGCAAGGATTACCAAAGTTGCAATCGCCGTTAATTTGCTTTTAGAATTTGAACTCATGACAATGGTTTTAAATGAATTATTTGGGAGATACCAATTATTTTGTTTCTCAATATAAAAGTTTTAATACTTTTTAGTTCAAAGCTGTAATAAAAGTATCACAACTAAGTTATTTAACTAATTGAGTATTAACGCATTTTATAATGAAAAAATTGTACTTTTTAACAAATACAATTAGTTGTTATATTACTTAAAAATTATTCCAAAAATGATTGTATCGGAAAGTTTGGGAAGGCTTTCATGCTTAAAGCAATACGCAAATTTAAATAAAAGGCTTACTTTACAATAAATTCTAATAGGTTATTTTAAAAATACTAACATGCTTGAGAACATTGATTTGTATAACATCCTATTCCTAGATATCGAAACCGTTTCTGCATCAGCAAGTTTCGATGAAATTTCCGATGATTTTAAACCACTTTGGAAGAAAAAATCCAGATCTGTCTTACGTGTAAAAGAAGAAGAACTCACTGATGAAATGGTTGTTGATTCCTATGTCAACAGAGCTGCGATTTATGCTGAATTTGGTAAAATTGTTTGTATTTCTGTTGGATTTTTGAAGAAAACAGAAGCAGGAGAAATGATGATTCGATTGACGTCATTTGCAGATGAAGATGAGCAAAAGTTGTTGATGGATTTTGCAGAAATGTTGAATAAACACTACAATTTACCTTCTAAGCATTGTTTGTGTGGACACAATTTGAGAGAATTTGATGTCCCGTATATATGTCGTCGTATGGTCGTACACAGTGTCCCATTTCCAAACCTCCTAAAAATTTCTGGAAAGAAACCTTGGGAAACCAAACATCTGCTCGATACCATGGAAATGTGGAAATTTGGTGATTACAAAAATTACACATCCATTAAAGTACTCACCGCATTATTAGATTTACCTTCTCCAAAAGATGATATTGATGGCAGTGAAGTCGGTCGGGTATATTGGGAAGAACGTGACTTAAAAAGAATTGCCGTTTACTGCGAAAAAGATGTATTGGCTTGTGCTCAATTGTTGCTGCGATATAATGCGCATCCAAAATTGGAAGATAGTCAGGTGGAGCATGTTTAGCGCGAAGTGAATTGAAAATTAGAAATTGAAAATTTGGATCGTTACGACGTATTAACCTATCCCAATATTTCCTCCGAGATCTCAGGAGCAAACGTCAGACTTTGCGAAGAAATCGAATGTGATACTCTTGATCCAACGGGTTTAACCCATTGACTGATTGTACAATAGGTTAAAACCACATTGGATCGAGTTTCAAAAAAAGAAAGTATTTTTTGGAAAAGGCAAGGTACGTTCGATCCCGAGAGAATCGAGATCGGTACAGGGACGTCCTCCCACGACGCAACGATCTATTTTAAATTGTTCATTTTCAATTTTCACTTTTTCAATATTCGTTTTCATTTTTAATTAAATTCGTAAAATGAAAAAAGCACTCATCATTCTTGCCCTTCTCTTTCCATTCCTATCTACGGCCCAAAACAAAATCGATGAAATTTTTAAAGATCAAGGAGAAGTATTTTTCTCTTTTGAATTGCAGGATTTAAGTCAACTAGAAAGCTATAATCAGATTATTTCTTTAGATCATAATATGGAATTGCCGACTATTTATGCGTATGCAAATAAAAAGCAATTTGCGGATTTCCTAGACCGAGATATTGACTTTAAAATACTTCCTAAACCAGGTGACCGTATCAACGCAAAAATGATCACGAAAGCTGAATGGGAAGCATTAAAATCTATTGATTGCAACCATTCTTGGGATGCTTATCCAACTTATGATTTGTATGAAACATTGATGGAAGAATTTGCAATGAATTACCCAGATATTTGTGTACTAGAGGAAATTGGAACCTTGCCAAGTGGACGAAAATTACTGACCTTAAAAATTACGGATAATGTCAACATAGAAGAAGCAGAACCAAAATTCTTCTACACGTCATCCATGCACGGAGATGAGACGGCTGGCTATATATTGTTATTAAGATACATCGAATATTTGCTTTGTAATTACGGATCAGATGCGCACCTAACAGAATTGGTCAACGAAATTGAGATTTGGATTAATCCTCTGGCAAATCCTGATGGTACTTATACCAACAATGATAACACGGTGAATGGCGCGACCCGATCGAATGCTAACTTTATTGACCTAAATAGAAATTATCCAGATCCGGAAGCTGGACCAAATCCAGATGGAGAATCAACGCAACCAGAGACCGCAGCTTCCATAGCCTTTCATGAATCCCATCATTTTGATATGTCTTGCAACATGCATGGTGGAGCAGAGGTAGTCAATTATCCTTGGGATACTTGGGCAGTCCAATGCGCAGATCACCATTGGTGGGAACATGTTTCCAATGAATATGCAGATACTTGTCAAGCCAATTCCCCCAATGACTACTTCGACGATTTTGGAACCGGAGTGACCAATGGCTATGAATGGTATTCCATCAATGGAGGTCGACAAGATTATGTTTGTTTTTTCGAGCATGGTCGTGAAATGACATTGGAATTATCCGATCAAAAATTGCTAGATGAAAATGAATTGTTAGAACATTGGGAGTATAATTTCCCTTCCTTGATAAATTACATGGAGCAATCCCTTTTTGGTGTACGCGGAATTGTTACTGATTCATTGACTACAGAGCCGTTGGTTGCGGAAGTTTTTATCAGCGGACATGATGTTGATAATTCGCAGGTGTACTCAAGACTTCCACATGGCAACTATCATCGATACTTGAAAGAAGACAGCTATGACCTCACATTTTCTGCAGATGGATATATCTCAAAAACAATACGTGTATATATTGTTGAAAATGCGATTCAATATGTAGATGTACAATTAGCAAAAGTACTCGAAGTGGATGTAAATAAAATTGTCAGTAGTTCATTATTATCCATTTTTCCGAATCCAACGCAATCCATTTTACACTTTTCAATGCAGACAAATGGTGCTCAAAAAATGGGTATCCAATTATTCGATATTGTCGGACGAGTTGTAATGCAAAAAGAATTTCTATGCGATCAAGCAATATTAAATGGTCAATTGGATTTGAGTAAACTTCAATCTGGAACCTATATTGTGGAGCTAAGTAATTCTGAATCAAGTGTTTATAGAAAAATTTCTGTGTATTAAGCTATTAGCAATTTCCCACATATGACTTCTGTTTAATTGTGGTTTTCTTATAACTTTACGGCATGAAACATCTCATAGCGCCGTCATTATTGGCTGCTAACTTTTTAACGTTGGAAGAAGACCTCATAATGGTCAACAATAGTAAAGCTGATTGGCTACACGTCGATGTAATGGATGGCAATTTTGTTCCTAATATTTCATTTGGATTTTCAATAATCAAGCAAGTAAAATCTGTTTGCACCAAACCTTTAGATGTGCATTTAATGATTGCTAATCCTGAAAAATACATTGAACAATTTCGGGAAGCAGGGGCGGATGTCATTACGGTTCATTATGAAGCATGTCCACATTTGCATCGGACTATCCAACAAATCAAAAGCACCGGAGCCAAAGCAGGAGTGGCATTGAATCCACATACACCTGTTACCGTTTTGGAAGATGTACTGGAAGAACTAGATTTAGCGTTATTGATGTCGGTGAATCCTGGTTTTGGCGGACAAAAATTCATTTACAGAACCATTCCGAAAATTAGACAACTACACGACATGAGAGTTGTGCAAAATACCTCAACTTTAATTGAAATTGATGGAGGAGTAGGTCTACAAAATGCGCAAGAATTATTAAAAGCAGGTGCCAATGTTTTAGTAGCAGGAAGTGCTGTTTTTAAAAATGAAAATCCTAACAAAATGATTACGAAGCTTAAGGAGATTGGTAAAGATACCATCTTTGCGTAATGCAATTCGACCATATTTTGCCACTACAAAAACTGATTCAAAGAAATAAAATTCCATGAGATATATATTGACCATTCTTTTTGCATTCACTTTCCTATTTTCATTTGCCCAAAACAAAGCAACCATTGTAGGAGCTATTGTAGATGGTGTCACCAATGAAGCGGTAGAATTTGCTACGGTTTACGAAAAAGGAACCGGAAATGCAACGGAATCAGACTTCCAAGGAAATTTTAGAATAGAAGTAAAAGCAGGTAAAGCAATTACATTGGTTTTTTCCAGATTGGGTTACAAAGAATCAGAAATTGAAGTGACACCAACCCGTAAAAGCAGTACTAGAAGATTAAATATTTCTATGGCGCCTCAAGATTCTGATGTTGAAATTATCGTAACTGGTGATAAAATCGAAAACACCGGAATGATAAGAGAAGAAGTAACCGAACTAAAATTATTGCCGACTGCAACCGGTAATTTAGAATCCGTATTGCCACACATTGCATTAGGTACCAATAGCGGAACGGGTGGTGAACTAAGTTCGCAATATAATGTTCGTGGTGGAAATTACGATGAGAATTTAGTCTATGTCAATGATTTCGAAATTTACAGACCCCAATTAATTCGATCCGGACAACAAGAAGGATTGACCTTTCCTAATATTGATTTAATCAGAGATTTATCATTTTCTTCTGGTGGATTTCAAGCGAAATATGGAGACAAATTATCTTCCGTTTTAGATATCAAATACAAACGTCCTGACTCTCTGCGATCTTCAGTGGGCCTTAGTTTTTTAGGAGGTTCTGCACACGTCGAAGGGAGTATTTCTTCCAAAAAAGATAATTACAAAAAATTTCGCTACCTAATGGGAGCGAGATATAAGACGACTCGTTACTTGCTTGGAACATTGGATGTGAGAGGGGAATACACGCCGAATTTTGCGGATGTCCAAGGATACTTTACTTATGACATTAATCGGGATTTGCAAATTGGTTTAATTGGAAACTACAATCGATCGGAGTATCAATTTGTACCAACAGAAAGAAGTACAGGTCTAGGATTGATTGATTTTGCTTTGCAATTAACTTCCGTATTTGAAGGACAGGAAGTAGATGATTTTTCAACTTATATGTCGGGTGTTTCACTGACCTACTTACCAGACCGGGATCGCAATCCTTTTTACTTAAAGTTACTCGCATCGACTTATCAAAGTGATGAAAACGAACGTTTCGATATACTCGGATTTTATTCGTTAGGACAAGTGGAGTCTGACTTGGGAAGTGATGATTTGGGAGAAGTAGTTGCCGTGTTAGGAACAGGTACGCAACATCAATTTGTTAGAAATTATTTGACATCCAATGTGACGAATGTGCAACACAAAGGGGGATTAGAATTAAATATAGAACATGATGATCCTTCTACATCAAGTAACCATTTCATCAACTGGGGCGTCAAGTATCAACACGAAATTATTAATGATCAAATCAATGAGTGGGAGAGACTGGATTCAGCAGGCTATTCATTGAATTATGATGACACAGAAGTACTGGTCAGAAATGTTTTAAAAACTGAAAATAATTTAAGTTCTGATCGATTCACTGCATATGTTCAGGATACTTACTCTTTATCGAAAGATAGTTTATCCGAACTGAAATTAACAGCAGGTATACGTGCTTCGTACTGGTCCTTGAACAATGAATTTTTTGTCTCTCCAAGAATGCAATTATTATATAAGCCTTTAAAATGGAAAAGTGATATTACATTTCGATTTGCATCAGGAATTTACAATCAAGCGCCATTTTATCGAGAATTACGAAGACCTAATGGAACCATCAATGAAGATTTATTATCACAAAAGTCTATCCATTTTGTTGGTGGTATTACCTACGATTTTCAGCTAGGGAAATTAAGTCCCAAAGATTTTCGAATCATCATGGAAGCCTATTACAAAGTTTTAGATGACCTGGTTTCTTATGAAGTAGATAATGTTAGAATTCGATATTCAGGAGAAAATGATGCGACCGGATATGTGGCAGGCTTGGATTTTAGAATGAATGGTGAATTTGTTCCCGGAGCAGAATCTTGGGTAAACCTATCCTTCTTGCGCGCAAGAGAAAGTCTGAATGGTATTACCCATTTGAAAAGAGAAATCGGTGATTCAACAGCGCAAGTTGTCAATACGGTACCAAGACCGACAGATCGGTTTATGACCTTGTCGATGTTCTTTCAAGATTATTTGCCTAAAAACAAAAACTTCAAAATGCATCTGAATTTCACAGTTGGTACAGGCCTACCTTTTGGGTTGTTGGGGAATAATCGGGAATTTCGAAATACCTACAGATTTGAAACTTATCACAGAGTTGATATTGGATTCTCCATCTTGTTGTGGGATCAAGCTTGGCGTTTTCGAAAAACCAAACATCCATTGCGATTCTCAAAAAGTACATGGATGAGTCTAGAAGTGTTTAATTTAATGGAAGTTTCCAATGTGGCTTCGAATACATGGATAAAAACAATATATAATACCCAATATGCAATACCAAATTTTTTGACATCTCGAAGAATTAATTTGAGATTAAAAATGGATTTTTGATGAAGGCAATTTGTCGCCTAAGTTCTGATAAATAGATTGTAATATATCTGATTCGTTTTGATATATAATAATGTTTATTTTTATGTCAATAAGTGCTCAAAATTTGGCACAAAAATCACAGTTTTACGTTTAATATTTAGTTCATCTCCCTGCCGAAACTTGATAAAGCGATTCCCTTTTACATCGCTATAGATAAATCCATACAAAAGAGCAGTCTAATTTTTTCTTTTGCACGGATTATCCAATTCTTAGCTTACTAACTTTCACCTGTAATCAATTTTATTAATTCAGTTGTAAACCTCGGAATAATGCGTTTGAATTCCTTTCTACTTTTATGTATATCCTTTTTGTCAATCAATATTTTGATGGCACAGCATGATCAGTTGACTAATCACACCGATCATCACGATCATGATAGGTGTGGATTTATACATGCGACTCAAAGGATGCTTGATGTTGATCCTGACTATGCTCAAAAGCTAGATGATTATATGAAAAAAGGATTACCAATGCTTTCTTCGGGAGAACATGCTAAGAGTGTGGCGCCTACGATCACCATTCCAGTCGTCGTACACGTCATACACAATGGTGAGCCAGTAGGATCTGGAGCCAATATTGCAGATGGTCAAGTCCAAGCACAAATTGCTGTATTGAATGAAGATTTTGCAGCTTTGAATGGAAATTATAACAATACTCCTTCGCAATGGCAAAACGTAATCGGCAATCCTGAAATGGAATTTTGTTTGGCCAATGTCGATCCTAGTGGAAATCCAACCAATGGAATTACCAGAAATAACATTACAGTTACAGGAACCAATGCCAATGACCATAATATAGAAGACATAAAGGCACAAATAAATTGGAATCCAAATAATTATTACAACATTTTCGTAGTAGGAATTCCCGGAACAACTGCAAATGGTGGAGTTTTAGGATATGCTTATTTACCTTTTGCTGGAACAATAGGATCCAGTAACGACGGTACTGTTTGTGATTATCATTGGTTTGGGGGACCTGGTTGGCCAAATACGGGTTCAAAAACAATGACTCATGAGACAGGTCACTATCTGGGATTATCCCATACTTGGCAGGATGTCTGGGGGAATGGCGGTTGTGCTGGCGATGATGGAATTGCAGATACACCACTGATTGAAATGGCAACTTCACAAGTCAATCCAAATTTCAATTGCTTTGCAGGATACCCAGCTGGTCCTGTATCATGTGGGAATGAGCATATGTATGTCAACTACATGGATTATGTCAATGATGATGGATGTTATACTTCCTTTACACAAGGTCAAGTAAATGTGATGAGAGCAGTGATGGATGGAACAGCAGGAAGTTTAGGATTTGGCAGTAGATTACCTTTAGCTAACAATTCTTCTACAGCATGTTCCAATATTGTTTCTGATGATGCGGGTATTACAGTAGTGATTAATCCAATAGGACAGAATTGTGGAACTGGAAGTATTATACCACAAGTGACTTTGGCGAATTTTGGAACCAATGCCTTAACCTCCGTAACGATTTCTTATACAATTGATGGAGGAACACCAACTACTTTTAATTGGACAGGTAACTTAGCACAAAATGCAACGACAAATGTAACATTACCCGCATTTACACCTCCACCTGGGGTCTATACTTTCAATGCTTTTACCACGAATCCAAATGGGGTTGCCGATCAGGATGCATCCAATGATGCTACTACAACTACCTCATCTAGTGTCACTGCTACCAATATCCCATTATTTGAAGACTTTGAAACATTTAGTTGGGATCCTTCCGCTCAAGGCGTTTTCCCGTTTAATGTTGGTAGTGATCCATTCATGTGGGAATTGACAACATTGGTTTCAGGATATGGAAGTGGTTCCAATTCTGCTGTGTTCAATAATTATGATGGAAACAACACAAGTAATCCTTTCAATACGGTAGATGCATTGATTACACCAACTTATGATTTTTCAAATGTAGTGGGTGCAACTTTATCTTTTGATTATGCTTACTCGGGGTATGATGATGGCACTCAATATCTTGGTGATAGTTTGATTATCTTAATTTCAACAGATTGTGGAACGACTTTCTCACAAAGAATTTACGAAAATGGAGGAGTTACATTAGAAACCGCACCAGGTGGTACTGCTAAGTTTACACCTACTGCAAATCAGTGGGCAACGGAATCAATTAGCCTTGCAGCCTTTGACAACACTGCTACGTTAACGATCTCATTTTTGAATTGGTCTGGATGGGGGAATCAACTATTCTTGGATAATATCAATATTTCAACAGCATGTGCACTGACGAGCTCAATCTCTGGAAACAACTTGATGTGTAATGGAGTTTGTACCGGTACTGCGACGGCTACTGCGAATAATGCGGTGGGATCCGTAACCTATGCTTGGAATGATAATGCTAGTCAAACAACGGCTACAGCAACTAATTTATGTGCGGGTACTTATACGGTTACCATAACAGATGCCGCCAATTGTTCAGAAACACAAATAATTACAATAACAGAACCAACTACTGCATTAACTTCCTTAGCAACAGGGACCGCTGAAACATCGCTTGGTGCCAATGATGGTACGGCGACTGTTACTCCAACTGGGGGAACTGCTCCATATACCTACGCATGGTCAAATGGAATGACCGCTCAAAGTATTACTGGTTTGGCTCCTAATACCTACACCGTAGTTGTGACAGATAACAATAATTGCACATCAAACGCAAGTTATACGGTGTTACCATTTAATTGTCCAGCTATCAATGCTGCTGTAACACCTATTGATATCTCTTGTATGGGAGCTGCCGATGGAAGTGCAACTGCAACAGTTACTGGTGGTGTGCCTCCGCATACATTCGCATGGAGCAACGGACAGACAGGTGCAACTACGACTGGTTTAGTGCCAGGTGCGCACAGTGTTGTAATTACAGATGGAAATCAATGTACAACAACATTAAATACAACAATAAACGAACCTACTGCTGTAACTGCTTCAGCGACCGCAACAGATGAAACTGCTATTGGAACCAATGATGGAACAGCTTCTGTGGTCGGTGGTGGTGGAACACCAGGATATACTTATGCCTGGAGTAATGGAATGACTACCGCAATGGTTTCAAATTTAGCTCCCGGAACTTATACAGTTGTAGTAACTGATGCAAACAATTGTAACAGCACAACTACATCTGTAACTGTTGCAGCATTTAATTGTCCATTACTAAATCTTGTCGTTACAGGTACGGATGTATCGTGCAATGGTGCAGGAGATGGTACGGCTTCCGCTTCTTTCAATGGTGGAACAGGACCATGGACTTACAGTTGGGATAATGGAATGACAACGCAAACAATTACTGGGTTGAATGGTGGAACTTACACGGTAGTTTTAACAGATGGCTCTAATTGTACAGAAACAGCTTCTGTTACTATTGCTGAACCATCCGCTATAATTGTAACAGCAACTGCAACTGATGAAACTGCAAACAGTGCAAATGATGGTACCGCTACAGCAACGGTTTCAGGTGGGGCTACTCCATATACTTATAGCTGGAATACTGGAGCGACAACAGCTTCCATATCTAATTTGGCAGCAGGTACTTATACTGTAGTTGTAACAGATGCCAACAATTGTTCTACAACAGAAAGTACAACCGTAAATGGTGTTAGTTGTACCGGATTTGCTGCGACCTTGTCAACTACCAATATCTCATGTTTTGGAGCAAGCAATGGAACTGTAAATGTAGCACCAACCGGTGGAACAGCACCCTATACCTATAGTTGGAATAATGGAGCAACCACGCAAATGATTTCAAATTTACCAATTGGTACTTACTCAGTTGTCATAACAGATGCTAGTAATTGTAGTGTTACAGAATCAGCAACTATTTCAGAGCCGATGGCATTGGTGGCAAATGTGATAGGTACCAATGAAACCTCAGCAGGAGCAAATGATGGAACCGCAACTGCATCTGGACAAGGTGGTACTTCTGGTTATACCTATAGCTGGTCCAATGGAGCAACTACTGCAAATATTTCAGGATTGTCCCCAGGAACCTATACAGTAGATGTGACAGATAGTAATAACTGTACGGCTTCTACTTCTGTTACGATATTAAGTGGGAGTAATCCATGTAGTGGATTCAATACTTCAACGACCAATACCAATGCTTCGTGTAATGGCGGAAATGATGGGAGTTCTACGGTCGTATTAAATGGAGGAACCGCTCCTTACACTTATATTTGGAACAATGGTCAAACGACTCAGACTATAACCGGTTTGGCTGCAGGGATCTTTACAGTAACCGTAACGGATGCAAATAATTGTCCAGTAGAAATGTCGAGTACTGTTTCAGAACCATCACAAATAGTAGTAACCGTTTCAGGTACTGATGAAACTTCAGCTGGCGCAAATGACGGGACCTTAACTGCTAACGTGGTTGGAGGAACACCAGGTGTACCAGGATATACTTATTTGTGGAGTAATGGTATGACAACGCAAACAATTTCAAATTTAGCACCTGGTAATTATGATGTTGTGGTGATGGATTCCAATGACTGTTCTATGCAAGAATCAGGAATCGTTTTACAAGGTGCTGCATCATGTGCTGGATTTAATGGAACAACAAATGCAATTAATGTCAGTTGTTTTGGACTAAATGATGGAACAGCTGAAGCAGTTGTAAATGGTGGTACTGGTCCTTTTACTTATCAATGGAGTGATGGGCAGACTACTCAAATAGCAGTTGGATTAACAGCTGGTAATTATGAGGTCTCCATTTTTGATGTCAACCAATGTGCAGTACAATTAGCGACTACGATAACGGAACCTACTTCATTGGCAGTAAACATAAATGGTACCGATGAAACTGCTCAAGGAGCAAGCGATGGTATGCTAACGGCGACAGTCTCTGGTGGGATTGCTAGTTACACTTATGCTTGGTCAAACGGTGCAACGACTGCAACTATTGCTAATCTGGTACCTGGTAATTATACTGTTAGTATCACAGATGCAAACGGATGTGTCAGTTCTGGTGCAGGTACAGTATTGGCTGGAGCTTCAGCATGTGCAGGATTTGGTGGAACGATTACTAAAACAGATGCAAATTGTAATGGCTTCAACGACGGGACTGCCACTGCGAATTTATCAGGTGGTACAATGCCTTACACCTATTTATGGAGTGATGGTCAATCCACACAAATAGCGAGTCAATTGGTCGCAGGAAGTTATGAAGTAACCGTATCGGATATCAACAGTTGTAGTACAGTATTGACCGTGACCGTTAATGAGCCTACTGCTATTTCTCCAAATATAACTGCTACTGATGAAACAACTCCTGGAGCGAATGATGGAGAATTGACTGCAAGCCCTTCGGGTGGAATTCCTGGCTACACCTACTTATGGTCTAACAACCTAACTACAGCGACTGTCAACAACTTGATGCCAGGTGCGTACACTGTTACTATTACGGATGATGTTGGTTGTACTACTTTGGGGGTTGGAGCAGTCTTGCCAGCACAAGATCAATGTGCAGGATTTAATTCCAATATTGATGTAACTCATGTTACTTGTAATGGGTTGGCAAACGGTATGGCAACTGCTCAAGTATTTGGTGGGACAATGCCATACACCTACCAATGGAGTAATGGTCAAACATCAGTGACTGCAACAGGATTAGGCGTAGGTAATCACAGTGTTATTGTTTTGGATGCGAATCAATGTCCAATTAATCTAAATTTTGCAGTCTCAGAACCGCTTCCTGTATTTGTAACCGTCTCGCATACTAACGAAACAACACCTGGTGCTGCCGATGGAAGTGCAACAGTAAATGGATCGGGAGGTACCATGCCTTATACCTATCTATGGGACACCGGTGCAACGACTCAAACGATTAATAATCTGACAGTAGGTACCTATTTGGTGACCATCACAGATGCTAACAATTGTATGAATTCACAATCCGTATCTATTAATTCTAATGGGGCGAATTGTGCAGGATTTGATCTAGCAGCAAATTCTATAAATGTAAGTTGCTTTAACGGAGCAGATGGAAGTGCTTCTGCATCCGTAACTGGAGGAACAATTCCTTATACTTATATCTGGAGCAATGGGATGACCGCCCCATCCATATCAAATTTAATTTCTGGAACCTATATCGTGACTGCAACGGACGCGACAGGTTGTATTGTGTCAGAAACCATTATGGTGACACAACCGTCTGCCATCCAACCAAATATTGTTGGAATTGATGGCGAATGCGGAATTAATGGAAGTGCATCGGTGAGTCCTCAAGGTGGATTTGAGCCATACAGTTATTTATGGAGTAACGGGGAAGTGACAAATGCAATCACCAATTTATCAGCGGGTGCTTACTCAGTAGTCATTACAGATGGTGCTGGATGTTCCGTGACTGCTAACACTTCAATTACAGTCGATGCGAATTTTGTGAGTTTTGATGTTGTCAAAGAAAATATTTCATGTGCAGGTGAAAACGATGGGATGATCGACCTAACGGTTTTGACAGGAACCGCTCCCTATACTTTCTTATGGGACAATGGGATGACGACAGAAGATATTTCAGGCTTGGCGGCAGGTAGCTATATGATGACCATCACAGATGCAAATGGTTGTGCAGCTAGTTCAAATATTTTGATTAATAGCCCTGATATATTGGAAGTAAATTTAAATACTATAAATGTGTCGGATAACAACAACGGAATGGTGATGGCGAATCCAGTTGGAGGAACCAGTCCATTCACATATTTGTGGAGCAACAATGTTACGACGCAAATGAATAGTAATTTAACGCCGGGAATGTATTCAGTAACTGTTACAGATGCGAATCAATGTACTGCAGTAAATTCAACCATTGTTGAAGATATTACAAGTGTTGAAACCATAGAAACTTTAACGAACTTGGAAGTATATCCGAATCCAACCCGTTCATTGATAAATATTGAAGCGACTTTTACTACCTTTGAAGTTGTAGAAATACACTTGATGAATGTAGTAGGACAAAATGTTTGGACGAAAAACGTAGATGGAAATTCGTTGATCGAAACAATTGAGGTTACTGCATTTCCTGCCGGGACTTATTTATTGAAAATTGGAACCGATACAGGTCAAGTGATTGAGAAAATCACAATTGTAAAATAACATGATTAAAGTTGGTCAGCATGCTGATCTCGAAGCAATAAAAATTACACCGCAAGGAATGTACTTGGACGGAGGTCCCTATGGAGAAGTCTTACTTCCCAATAAATACATTCCGAAAGATTTAGAACCCGGAGGAACCCTTCGGGTTTTTCTTTACACGGATTCTGAAGATCGAGTCATTGCAACTACATTAAAACCTAAAGCAACGATTGGGAAATTTGCGGTTATGCAAACAGTCGATGTCAATAAAGTAGGTGCCTTTCTGGATTGGGGACTTGAAAAAGATTTGTTTGTCCCTTTTTCCCAACAAATGGTTGACATGGAACGTGGTAGATATTATTGTGTCTACGTTTACAATGATGAAATCACGGACCGAGTAGTCGGTAGTGCTAAAATCCACAAATTTATCAGTTTACCACCTGAAGATTTAGAAGTCAATCAAAAAGTGGATATCCTTATTGCCCAGACGACAGATTTAGGATATAGAGCAGTTGTCAATCAAAGTTATTTCGGACAACTTTATCATAATGAAATTTTCGGGAAAATCTACGTGGGTCAAGAAATGGAAGCTTACATTAAAAAGATTCGGGAAGATGGCAAGATAGACTTAGTATTGCAAAAAACAGGTTTCAAAAATGTAATCGACGATATTTCTCAAACGGTCTTAACGGCCATCCAAGACAATGATGGATTCTTACCACTCAACGATAAAAGTGCACCCGAAGACATCTATCAAGAATTTAAGTTCAGTAAAAAGATTTTTAAGAAAGCGGTCGGACAGTTGTATAAAAACAAACTGATTACGATAGAGAAGGATGGAATTCGTGTTCTTAATTGACAATCAGAGACCCTTTATTGTGTCCCATTTTCAAATAGTGTCATGATGAAGTTTAAAGACTAGCCAACTTGGAGATTGCGCTTTACTAAATTTATGCTACTCACTGAAGTCAGCAACTACCTTTACGACATGTCCCTAAATCTCTCAAGCGCGTGAAGCAATCTATCTTCTCATTGATTGTAATACAAATTGTAGTCTAAAAGTGCGGATATATTTTGGAAAGAAAATTTTTCGAGATCAAGGCAGAAAACGTAGACATAGCCTTAGTTACGGCGAGCCTGCCTGACTGCGCCAAGCAGACAGGGCTTTCTAACGAAGATATCGGGAAATTTTTCTCAAAGATAACCGTAATTATAGACTACAATTTGTATAAATCATTCAATAGTTTGATTTTGCCCCCTGTCTGTCCTGTGTTAGCTTAGTCCACACAGTCAGGCTCGCCGGCAATGTCGCTGAAATAAGGACTTTCGACAGATAAAATTTAGAGTAATCCATTTTTTATCAGAATAATATTTAAATGAACCTCAATTTGGTTTACCCTTCAAACCCTTCTACCCCTGTCACTGTCGTATATTTAAATGACAACTTCTTATCAGGATAGATAATTTTAAAAGCGGATTGAACCATCAAAGTTGCCTCATGAAAACCACAGAGAATTAACTTTAATTTTCCGGGATAGGTATTAATATCACCGATTGCAAAAATACCAGGAATGTTAGTTGAATAATCGAAGGTATCTACTTCAATCGCATTTTTAGTAATATTCAAACCCCAATCTGCAATAGGACCTAGTTTGGGAGAGAGTCCAAAAAGCGGAATAAAATGATTGGTCTTCTTATTTTTTTCTCCGTGTTCCTTATGTTTGATAACTACTTCTTCTAGCTTCCCATTTCCATTTAGTCCGACCACCTGGGCTTCTGTGATCAAGTTTATTTTACCAGCTTCCGCCAATTCTTTTACTTTATCCACAGAATCTAGAGCCCCTCTAAAACTGTTTCGGCGATGCACCAACGTCACTTCATTGGCAACTTCCTCGAGGAAAATAGTCCAGTCCAAAGCAGAGTCTCCCCCACCAGCAATTACAACATCTTTCCCACGATAGAATTCTGGATCTTTGATAATATACTCTACTCCTTTATCTTCAAAATCAGCGATATTGGAAATGGGTGGTTTTCTCGGTTCAAAACAACCAAGTCCACCAGCAATGGCAATGATTGGTGCTTGGATTTCGGTGCCATGGCTTGTCAATACTCGAAAGTGACCATTCTCCATTTTCTCAATGGTCTCTGCTCTTTCTCCTAACGTAAAAGTTGGTTTGAACGTCTCGATTTGCTTCATCAAGTTATCTACTAAATCACCTGCTAATACCTCTGGATAACCGGGTATATCGTAGATAGGTTTCTTTGGATAAATCTCCGTCAATTGTCCACCAGGTTGTGGCAACGTGTCCAGTAAATGGCAACGCAACTTCAATAAACCTGCTTCAAAAACGGTAAATAAACCACACGGGCCAGCTCCAATTATGAGTATATCTGTTTCAATCATTTCAAATTTTCTTTAGTCATTTAAACAACCAGTTTGCTAATTGGTTTACTTTCCTTTAAAGTTCGCTTTTCTTCTTTCGACAAATGCTTTAGCTCCTTCTTTGAAATCTTCTGTCTCTGCCAAAGTTCCAAATTCTTCTGCTTCGATTGCGAAGCCATCATAATTGCCTTTGAAAAATACGTTAACACATTCAATGGTTTTGGTAATAGCTATTGGTGCTTTGGTGGCAATTTTTTCGATAATCTCCTTAGCCTTTGCTACTTCTTTTCCTGCAGGGACTACATGATTGGCCAATCCCAATCGATGCGCTTCTTCGGCTCCTATCATATCTGCCGTCAACAACAACTCCATGGCTTTTCCTTTTCCGATGTATTGAATCAGTCGTTGGGTTCCTCCATAGCCAGGGATGATCCCGAGGTTTACTTCCGGTTGACCGAATCTTGCTTTTTCTCCAGCAACACGCATATGACAGGCCATCGCCAATTCGCAGCCACCCCCTAATGCAAAACCGTTGACCGCCGCAATCACAGGTACGTGGAAATTTTCTATCAAATCAAAAATAGCTTGTCCTTTTAACGATAACGCTTCCGCACTTTTTTCGTTGAGTCCATCGAATTCTTTAATGTCCGCGCCTGCCACAAATGCTTTTTCTCCTGCTCCTGTTACGATCACCCCTTTCAATCCTTTTTTCTTAGGACCATCCGTTCCAAACCATTGATTTAATTCATCGAACGTTTGACGGTTCAATGCATTCAATGCTTTTTCTCTATTGATCGTAATGGTTACGATTCCTTTGGTGTTTTTTATTTTTAAAATTCCGTATGCCATGATAGGTTTGTATTTTAATTTTGAGGTGCAAAAATACGTAGAATATTTTGTTGTTTAGCGTGTTCGCACGGACGTTTATTTGGAACTATAGAAAGAAATATAAGGTCTTATCGACCGCTAATTTGCGCATGAGTTTGGATTCCACTACATACTCTCTCTTTTTATGAAAGGGTGGTCAATTTGTAAAGGACTATTGTGCAACTTCTTAACTTATATGAAGGTAATGTTAATTAAAAGTTCAAATATCTATTTTGGGGATTTTGAATAACCGGAACCCTAAAGGGGTGAAATGATGGTAACTAAAAGAAACCATCCTACTTACCGAACCCTGAAAGGGTGAAATTTATTGTGTTTATATAATTTCACCCCTTCAAGGTAGGGTGTTCAAAATATTGAATTATTTGCGTAGAATTAAACACTAAACATTGTGCTTGTAAATATATTTAGGGGATTTCTGCTTCGCTCCTTCAGAGCTTCAAATTTGCAAATTTTAGCTTGGGACGTTGTCCCAAACTAAAATGCTTGACCCACTTTGGGGTCATTGGTTAGAAACTAAAAAAAGTATTCAAAAAAGCCCAACATAATTTACCCAGCAGATTGAATAGTTTTTACAACAATTTGTTTACTAAATTTAAACACAAAACTTTGTGCTTGTAAATATATTTAGGGGATTTCTGCTTCGCTCCTTCAGAGCTTCAAATTTACAAATTTTAGCTTGGGACGTTGTCCCAAACTAAAATGCTTGACCCACTTTGGGGTCATTGGTTAGAAACTAAAAAAAGTATTCAAAAAAGCTCAATATAATTTACCCAGCAGATTGAACACCCTACCCCTTCAGGGTTTTGCATACCTATCTCTTGACTCTTAATCGATTTTTTTATAGTTCAAAATACAATTGAGGTAGAAAATTAAAATGCTTCAAGAACTAAGGTTTTTCAAATTTGCATCTCGGACATTTTTTAATATTCCAGCTACCTTCTTCGCAAAATCCTCGATCGTATATTTCGCTTCTATTTTTTGACGACCAGCCTTACCCATTTTGAAAGCGAGCTCCGGATTATTGACCAGGGTTTCCATCTTTTCAGCTAGTTCCTTTTCATCTGTGTGATAGATAAAACCATCTACTCCATCTTCAATTAATTCTGGCGTTCCACCTCCATTGAAACCAATCACAGGATTTCCGAAAATCATAGCTTCCAATGTTACGCGTCCCATGCCTTCGCTTTTGGAGCACATCAAAACGGCATCTGCTTTTTGGTGTACAGCATATGGATCGGTGACGTAACCGAGCATTTCAGCTTTGTCGGAGAGGTTATTTTTTTGGATGTAAGATTTGATTTTTTGGGTATATAATTTTCTACCTTTTCCAGCAATAAGCAATCGGACCTCATGATTTTTTTCAGTAAGCAAGTGAAAGGCTTTGACTGCTCTCAATTGTCCTTTGGTTGGATGAATAGCGCCGATAATTAAAAATGTAAATGGCTTGTTGGGTTTTTCTTGTCTTGGTTGGATTTGAGTCAGCTCATTTTTAAGGATGATACCATCGTGTATGATGTGCTTAGGCGCAGTGACATTTTGTAAAGTTTCTTTTTCAATGGCCGCAGACATACTAATAAGTGCTGCCGCTTTGTTCGCCCATTTGTTGAAATATGCTCTTCCTTTGTAGAAACTTAAATCATAGTCTTTTTCTCCGAATTCACGGATATGCCATACATGAGGAAGTGCTAATTTTTCAGCAATGAAAGCACCGATTCCCGTTTGGGAACTATTGGTATAAATAATGTCTACATTATGTTGAGATATCACATCGCATAGATAAGGCAAAGCTCTTTTATTTTGAGAAGCACGGATTCTTTGCATCCAGTAAGATAACTTATAGTACTTCGTGAATGCCCAATTGTGATAAGGCTCGATTATGGTTTCCACCTTTTGATTTTCCAATACTTTTACCAATGGTCCTACTTCTGGTAGTAACACAATTGGTGTCACCCCATTCTGTTCCAATCCACTGATGAGATCCAATAAGCATCGATTGGCTCCCATCATATCTGCCCCATGTGTGATGAAAAGTATTTTCATTTATTCATTGAACTTAAGTGTACTCAATTTACTCCAAAAAATTATAATCGCTACTATTCCAAATACGACGAGTCTGAGTAAGATATTTAAGAAATAATTCATCTCAATATCAATCACGTAGTAATAAATTGGTAATAGTAAGAATAGCAGCGCTACATATTTCAACATTTGAAACATTGGAAGATCCGGATTTTTCAAAATAAATTTATTGACAATCCAAGATAACACCATCATAAATGCATAGGAAGCCAATGTCGTATAAGCCGCCGCTTGCCATCCATAAAGTGGAACAAAATACATATTCAAATAGATATTCAAAATTCCCGCAATGATCATGATGATAGCTAACCAAATATTCTTTTTAGCATAAAATATAAAGCGATTGTAAAGTTGAGCAATACCAAAAAATGCATATCCTAACACAATAATTGGTACTAATGGCAACGCTGCATTAAATCCATCTTTAGATGCTAACAAGTCACCTACGTCTACTGCAAAGAAGATCAAGAAACTTGCACCTAATGTCAATAGTTTCATGATACTAATCACCTGCCCTCTTAATTCTCCATACTCTTTTGCATTCATCCATTTATAAAAATCAGGTCCAGCAGCAGCCATTAAAGCAAGTAGCAACATATTCAGCAACGTACCGACTTTATAGGCAAAAGAATATAATCCGGCAGATGCTTGACTGACCGTTGAGATAATAAAAAATTGATCAAAATAATTAAGAATTTGTCCACTCAAAATGTAAGGAATCAATGGAAAAGTGAAGTAACAAATGTATTTCAAATGTGCCCACGAAAAATGTAATTTGACATAAGGCATCAGCTTATACAATAAATACAAAGCAATCAATGAAGCAGCAATTCCCTCTCCCATAATTTTTCCGGTCGACCGATCACTTGTCAAAAACAAGATACCTACGAGTGCTAATCCAAATTTGGAATAATGATAAATGATCTCATTCTTTGCGTACAATTTGCTTTCTTTTCTGGCGATAAAAAACATCTCAAAAGTTCGCCAGACGGAAGTTCCAAAAACAGTAAACAACAACCAGATCATGGTCTGCTTTGGCAAATTTGCTGTTTCTGCAATCCAATCTTTGAAGTAATAAAAGGTAGCACCAAAAACTAAAAAAGCTGCCAACGCAGCAATCATCGAAGTTCCATTGAATTCTTTCCAGTCATCTCGTTCTTCGAAATAATATCGACCAACACTGCCATTCAAATTTAGAGTCAACAAGATGGTCATCATGGATACCAATGAACCAAAAACAGAAATGACGCCAAAGCCTGCCTCATCTAAAAAGTAGGTGTAAACAGGCATTGAAACTAGCGCCAATCCTTGCACGACCATCTTACCACTGAAGTAGGTACTTGTGTGTTTGAAGGTGTCAAAAAATTTGTATTTCTTGACTTGTTGAAATATCGATTTTATAAATGATAGCATTCAGTAAATGGGAATTTAAAGGACGTGATCCCACTTTAATGCGGTCCCGGATTTCATATCCGACTTAGCTGTTTTTCCTAAAATCAACTCAAAATATTTAGGCTCCAATCCATCACCTGGCCGAATCACTCTTAAGTTTTGATCGGTGAAGGTCTCTCCTTTTTTGATGTCTTGTGCAACATATAAAGAACGTTTGAAAAATTTACTTTTCTCTTCCGCTTTTTGAATTCCATATTGTATTTCGCCGATTGCCTCAAAAGCACGTTCGGTTTCTATAACCAATGATTTTAGTTCTGCTGGTTCTAATGAAAAAGCGGAATCTACTCCCCCATCTGCACGAGACAACGTGAAATGTTTTTCTATCACACGTGCACCTAATGCTACGGCGCCTACGGCTGCACCAATCCCCATTGTATGATCGGACAATCCGACGGTGCAATTAAATAATTGTTTGAGATGTGGAATGGTCGCTAGATTGGTATTCTTCGGAGAAGCTGGATAAGTGCTGGTACATTTTAATAACACGATGTTTTCGCACCCATTTGCTCTTAATGTTTGAACCGCTTCTGCCAACTGATCTAAACGTGCAACTCCTGTTGACATAATAACAGGTTTTCCTGTCGATGCAATCTTTTTGATAAGTGGTAAATCCGTATTTTCAAAAGAAGCAATTTTGTATAGATCTACATTTAGTTCTTCTAAGAAATCAACAGAAGTCGCATCGAAAGGCGAACTGAATGGAACCATTCCATGTTCTTTCGCTCTGTCAAATATAGGTTGATGCCATTCCCAAGGAGTGTAAGCGAGTTTGTATAAGTCGTGTAATTCTTTGCCATGCCACAATGAATTTTCATCCTGAATGGTGTAAGCACCTTTGATGGTCATGGTATCCGCCGTATAAGTTTGCAACTTGATGGCATCGGCACCTGCTTTCCCCGCTTCATCGACTATTTGCAAAGCACGTTCCAATGACTGGTTGTGATTACCGGACATTTCTGCGATGACGAAAGGTTTTTCCTGATCGCCAATTTTTTTATGACTTACTGAAAATGAATTCACGTTTATCTTTTTAAAATGTATTTATAACTACCTGCCAATGCTTTTTCATCCATAACAAATCTGAATTTCTGAAAACTTTTATTGGAAGCAACATTGTCTTTTTTCACAAATCCAACAATCGGTTCACCACCTTGATGATCTGTACAGAATTGTTCAATTCCTAATTTCAATAACAGCGTTCCATACCCTTTGCCTCGAAATCTTTTATCCAATGAATAGCTGATGATGGCTTCACCTTGTTTGATATCAAAACGTATTTGACCAAAGTCATATTTTTCATCTGATAAAACATATAAAAAGGTGCCTTGATCTTTCAACTTCTTTTCATACCACTCTGAATGCGCATCCAAAGAAATCGGATCGGTATTGTAGGAAGCTTGTCTGGTATCCGGATCATTGGCCCAATTAAAATATTGCTTGAGGTCTTGATAATTTGCTTTTCTGATTTTGAGAACGAACTCGGTTTTTAGTTCTTCAAAAAGTTTGACAAATCTTTCTGGAGATTTTCCATCAAATAATTTTTTTTGTTGGTCTATCAAAGTATGAAGATTAACACTTTTATCGACATTTTCAAATTTCTCTGCCAAGCCATTCGTGATCAGGTGATCGAATATTCTTTTTTGATTGCCTACGGTTTGAATTACAAACAATCCGCCTGATATCGCAGCATATTCATATGCAATTCCACTTGCTGATGTGATACCGTATTTTGAATTAGCCATTAATTCAGCCATTGCTGCAGCACCTAAATTCTCATGAATATTGACAAGCAGATTCGATTCGTTGATGTATTTCTCTAAGCGCTGTCGATGCAGATTTTGACTACCCAGCACCAAGTCAATCTTTGCGGTCAACTTTTTTTCTGCCAAAACTTTCAGTACTTCCAAGGTCCTATTGTCAGGATCGGCACCACCTAAACAAACGAAAGTTGTATTGGCTTTTGTTGATGGATATTCCTTAAAAAACGCTTCTCGTAGCAAGACGTATTTGGGCCCTATCGCATATTGGGTGTAAGCACTGGAATGATAATTTTCAGGACGCACACCACCCGCATGATTGACCACTAAATCAGACATAAAATAAGTGCTATGCAAATCATCGATACTAACAATTTTACAACCCATATTTCTCAGAATTTCTTGATAGAGGGTCGTGAATTGATAACCATCCAAAACGATAATATCATCTGGCTTTACATATCCTTGTTCTTTTATAAAATTAGCTTCATCCGTATAGCTATCCGTTTCTGGTAATGCGATAATTTGGTCTGTATATTGTTGGATTTCGCTATTTACTTTTTTATCTGGATTGCGAATGAGGAAGACAATGTCAAATTTTTCTTTAAGCATGGCCGCCAGTGCCAAAGATCGGATCACATGTCCGAGTCCGATTTGTGCATTGCCGTCTGCTCTGAAGAAAATTTTTGATTTCATGAAATTGGGACTTTATTTTACATGCTATTCTTTCGACCGTTTTTGACAAAAAAAATGTATCGTATAAAAATTGGACAAACGGGTTGAACTAGCCTCTAAACCCTTTCACTTGTTCGATTACCCAATCCTGCTCTTCATCAGTCAGTGTCGGATACATCGGTAAGCTCAAACAACGAGCGTAATATTGTTGTGCGTTGGGTGTTGGAAAATCACCTCGCGTTTTATAATAAGGCTGTGTATTGACAGGTATGTAGTGAATTTGCACCAAAATATTTAATGCTCTTAAATGGTCGTATAATTTTTTACGATCATCAACTTGGATAACATATAAATGATAGGCATGACCGATACCCGCTTTTGGTAAAATCACTTCGAATTCAGTACCTTTAAAAGCGGCATCATATTTTTTGGCAATTGCTTTTCTTCTTTTCAAATTTTTATCCGCACGACTTAATTGAGATATCCCGAGTGCTGCTTGAAAATCGGTAAATCGATAATTGTAACCCAGGTCATGCATTTCATAATACCATCCACCATGATTTTCATGCATTACGTCTGGATCTTTAGTAATGCCGTGTGATCTTAATTCTTGAATTTTCTTGAATAGTTTTTCGTTATTCGTCGTAATCATTCCACCTTCACCACATGCAATATGCTTGACTGGATGAAATGAAAAAATGGCTAAATCCGCAAATGCTCCATTGCCACAATTCTGTTGTACCCCATTTGAATCGGTGAAATATCCACCAGGAGAATGACAGGAATCTTCAATGATCCAACAACCATATTCATCTGCCAATTTTCTGTACGCTTCCATATCGACTGGATAACCTGCAAAATTTACAGGAATGATTCCTTCGTAAGTTCCTTTTGGTGCTAATGCTAATTTCTTACGCACTGCTTCAATTGATAACAATATAGTATCGGGATCAATATCTGCGAAATCTACTTCACCTCCACAGAAACGAATACAGTTGGCAGAAGCAGTAAAAGTAATGGGTGTAGTAATGACGCTACTCTTTTCGTTGACTCCCAATGCTAATGCACATAAATGCAAAGCGGCTGTTCCGTTGGCAACTGCAACAGCGTATTTACAACCGATATATTCAGCAAATTGTTTTTCGAATTCAACACCATTGGGTCCCTGCGTCAGAAAATCAGCGGTCAGAGCTTTGGATACTGCAGCGATATCTTCTTCGGATATGTGTTGTCTTCCGTATGGGATTCGTCTCTTCATTATGCTACAAAATTTGGATCAACATGCGTTTTTATAAGTTTTCTGATGTCTTCCACATTTAGCCATTCATCATTGGTTCCTGAATTGTAACGAAATCCTGGTGTCACTTTTTTCCCTTTGTGTTTGACCAAGTATTCATCTACATCGAAATTTGGATTTTGTGGTAGTATCGCATAGTATCTTCCTAAATCAACGGTGGTATAAGAATCCGCTTCTGTAATCATTTCTTCGTGTATTTTTTCACCCGGACGAATGCCAACAATTGGGGTTTCACAATTCGGTCCAATTGCTTTGGCGACGTCCATGATCTTGTAGGATGGAATTTTGGGAACAAATATTTCTCCTCCCTTCGCATTACCCAAGGCAAATAACACCATGTGCACTCCTTCTTCCAATGAGATATTGAAACGCGTCATTCGATCATCTGTGATTGGTAAAACGCCATCCTTTTTCTTGTTCATGAAAAATGGAATAACAGAACCTCTTGAGCCCATTACATTACCATACCGCACTACGGAAAAAGTCATTTCTCTGGAACTTCTGATATTATTGGCTGCAACGAATAATTTGTCAGAACATAATTTAGTCGCACCATAAAGATTGACAGGTGCAGCTGCTTTGTCCGTAGAAAGTGCAACTACTTTTGATATTCCACATTCTAGTGCAGCATCTATAACATTACCTGCACCGAGGACATTGGTCTTGATACATTCCATTGGATTGTATTCTGCGGTAGGCACTTGTTTCAATGCTGCTGCGTGTACAACGATGTCAATGTATTTGCAAGCTCTTTTGAATCTTGCCAAATCTCTGACATCACCGATAAAATATCGAAGTGCTTTATATTTTTGAGGAGAGAAAGTTTGAGCCATCTCGTATTGCTTCAACTCATCTCTTGAATAGATAACCAATCGTTTGATATCCGGAAATTCACGTAAAACCGTTTCTACAAACTTCTTCCCAAATGAACCGGTTCCTCCAGTCAACAATAGGGATCTTCCATTTAAATCTAGCATAAGCGTTTTTGGACTTTATTTTTTGTCTTTCTTTTTAGAAGACTTCTTTTTTGTTTTTTTCTTTGTTGCAATAGCTCCGTCTTTTTCGACATTCTTAGAACGTGTAGCAGTTGTTGCAACTGTTTTCTTTGTTATTGTTTTCGCAGGCTCCATTTCATCCAACAGATCTGCTTTTGGAATTCCATTATTTTTGAAATAAAGGAGTATGCTTCCGAATGCCAGCAAGATTAAAAGGATGGATGCAATTCTTGAAATTGTTTCGCCCATGTAAAAAGACTTCGGTTCAAACCGCATTTCCAGTTTTTTATTTTGTCCTGCTGGTAGTTTAGCAGCACGCAATATATAGTTAGCTTTAACGATATCCTGGTCATAAGGTTGTCCATCTATGTATAATTTCCACCCTTTATCAGCGGGGTAATACATTTCTGAGAATACTGCCAATTGATCAGAAGCAGCAGAATAAACATATTCCATTTTATCTGGGTGATATTTGGTCAATTTGATGGATGCAGCAGGATCTGGAGTAAAATTCAAATCCCCTAATTGCGCAGTATATTTTTTCTGTAATACTACTTTCGTTTTGGGATCAATGTTAGCGATTGCAGCCATTTCTTGATCCGCATTATCGACTACTTGAAATTCGTTGACAAACCATGCATTACCGGTTGCTTCGGGAATCTTGGCAACAGTGGCAGCCTTCCCTTCTCCTTGAATGATATATTTTGTATTGAGCATTCCGAGTATATTCAAATACTGACCTGGTCGACTTAAATATTGCTCATACACTTCTTGAAAAAGGCCCAATTTCGCTGCATGATATCCACCGATACTTTTGTGAAAATTTGAAGTAGTTACATTTGTAATCGGATTTCCTCTTGCCATATCCAGTACTCTGTAATGCGGATCTGGATCTGACATAATTTGCTGATCCGCTGGTAGAGGTGTCGCTTCTGATGAAATCGGTTTTGCTTTCTCATGATCATCATAAGAAACAATTCGTTTACTGACCATCCAACCATCACCAATCGTTAACAATGCAATTGCAGCAACTGCAACCATCGTTTTCATTTTACCCAATAAGTAAGCATATAACAAACCTGCAACCAAAGCTACCAAAACGAAAGAGCGGAGAAGGTCTTTAATAATCAAACTAAATCGGTCTCCTTGAATGACGTGCGCTTCAGTTTGAAATACTCTAGCATCATTTGGTCGAACATAGTCCATTGTAAAAGCACCAATTAGTCCAGCAAGTAGAAAGGCAGCTGTAATTCCTGCTGCGATTTGGACCGCTCTTTTCTTTTTTTCTGTCGAATAGTTTTTGCTAAAAATACCTTGTACGGCCATTGCTGCCAACGCACACCAGCACAAATGAGTAATTCCTAAAGCCATTGAGACGGCTCTGAATTTATTAAACATCGGAAAGTAATCGAAAAAGATATGGTTCAAGGGAAAATTGGTTCCCCATGCAATCGTCAATGCAAAAATACCGGAAGCCAACATCCAAACCTTCATGTCTCCTTTCAATAAAAAGGCGCCTAGAAAAAATAAGAAGCAGATGATGGCACCAAAATAAATGGCAGCCCCAAGAAAAGTTTGATCGCCATGATAATAAAGGCCAGCCATTTGTTCATCCGCTGCATGTTCGGCGCGAGATTGCGACATACCACGTTGTCTTAAACTTCTGATTGTTTGAGGTGAAAACTTTTTATAGGTATCGGTTCCTTTAAAAGAGTGTTTGGCGCCTCCACCAAAATAATTAGGGATCAATAAAGTCATGGATTCAGCAATCCCATAGCTCCATCCAAATGCATAATCTTTATCCAATCCACCACCCAAACTTGCTTTTGATGACAATTCTGATTTTCCTCTTATGGTTTCTTTCGAATATTCCCAGGTGGTCCATAAATTACTGGTATTACTTAACAATGCTAATCCGCCTGCTAAAACTAAAATCCCAGAGGCCTTTGCAAATGTTGGAATCGCACCTTCTTTGGTAGCATAAATTAATTTCACCAATCCCAAAATAAGTAATAGCAAAAATAAGTAGAAAGTGATCTGCAAGTGATTGGCAATAATATTACAGGCCAAAAACAACCCAAACAATCCACCACCTAATAGATATTTACCTCGATAAGCCAACACGGCTCCTGCAAATACACCGGGCACACAAGCCAATGCGGTCATCTTCGTGGAGTGTCCTTCATCAGCAATATCCATGTAGTAACTCGACAGCCCAAAGGCGACCGATCCCATAATGGCGATTCGCCAATCTACTTTCATCGTGATGAGGAATAAATAACAAAGTGCCATTGCCAACAATATAACTACATGTGGCTTGGTCATACTTTGTCGTAACAACAAAGTCGATAATACATGCGCTACATAATTACCTCTGGATGGATTTTTGATTTGATAAGTAGGCATCCCACCGAACATAGAATTGGTCCATAGTGGATCTTTACCCGTTTCTTTTTTCACCTGACGCATTTCTGCTTGCATCGCACGAGCACGTACATTATCATTTTGTTTCAGCACTTTTCCGTCAAAAACATAAGGTTTGAAAAATACAAAGGTCAATAGCAACATGATGACATAAGCGCCAATATGTGGAAGCAGGTTTTTTAATAGGGAGTTATCCATAGAAATGCTGAAATTTGATAAATATTGTATATATCTCTATTTGATTTTCAGGTGCGTAAAACCTGTTTTCTGAAGTTGCCAAAGGTACATATTTTTACACATTTATAGGGATAATACGCTACATTTGCAGTTATATCAACACCCATATGACAGTAGAAAATCCGGTTTTTAGTATCATAACAGTCGTGTATAATGGCGCCACGCTTTTGGAAGCCACTATACGGAGTGTGATCAATCAAACCTATTCGGACATCCAATACATTATTGTGGATGGTGGTTCAACAGACGGAACGTTGGACATTATCAAAAAGTATGATGATGCGCTAGACCGCTGGATCACAGAACCTGATAGTGGAATTTACGATGCAATGAATAAAGGGTTGCGGATGGCTTCCGGCGATTTTGTTTGGTTTATGAATTGCGGCGACACCATCAGAACTCCTGAAACGGTTGAAATGCTCGCGCTCAATGTAGATGAAAATACTGATGTACTTTTTGGAGAAGTAATGATGGTCAATGAGGCTCGTGAAGATCTCGGGACCCGAAGTGAAATCACGACGCAGCAATTACCTGCTGTTTTGGATTGGAAAAGTTTGAAAAAAGGAATGGTCGTAAGTCATCAAGCTTTTTTGCCTAGAAAATCGATTGCTCCAAAATATATGATGGATAATTTAAGTGCAGATATCGACTGGGTGATCAACTGCTTAAAGAAGAGTCGAAAAAATACCCACACGCATGAAGTGCTCGCCAATTTTTTAATCGGTGGTACTTCCCGTCAACAACATCAACGCGCATTGACAGATCGTTATAAGGTGTTGGGTAAACATTATGGTGCTGTTGAGAATTTTTTTAATCATGGGTTGATTGTAGTGCGGGCGGTTTGGAGTCGGGTGATGGGGAGGAGTAAATATTGATTTACAAATTGAAAAATTTAAATTGAAAATTATAATTTGCTTTCAATTTCCATTTATAATTTTATTACCATGAAATTAATCCCCTACTCCATATTAATCATCACAATCTTACTAACTTTTTCCTGCAATCGATCAATAACAAAAAAAATGAATAACACTTCTGAAACTTTTAGCTGGCAAGGACACAGAGGGGCACGTGGATTGGCACCCGAAAATACCATCCCAGCATTTATCAAAGCACTCGAATATAATGTCCATACTTTGGAATTAGATGTAGTGGTTTCAAAAGACAAGAAAATTATTGTTTCTCATGAGCCTTACTTCTCTCATTATATTACGACCAAACCAGATGGTACTGCGGTCACCAAAAAAGAAGAGAAAACTTTGTTGACGTATCAAATGGATTACAAAGAAATCAAACAATACGATTGCGGAAGGAGAGGACATGTAAAATTTCCTGAACAAAAACCTGAACCTGCATTCAAGCCGTCATTCAAAGATATGGTGAAAGCGGTTGATACACATTGTAGAAAAAATAAACTTCCAAAACCGAATTTCAATATCGAAATGAAAAGTTATGCCAAGTATTATGGCAAAGCCAACCCCTACCCTAAGGAATTTGTCAAAATCATGTTGCAAGAATTGACCGATTTAAAAATCAAAAAACGGACGAATCTTCAAGCATTTGATTTTGATGTACTTCGTGAAATCAAAAAACAAGATCCTGACATGGAAATTGCGATGCTAGTAGAATTTGCAGATGGAAGAGATGTAGACAAACACATTAAAAAATTAGGTTTCAAACCGGATATTTACAGTCCTGACCACAAATTGTTATCTAAAAAAGTGATCAAGAAATGTCATGATATGGATGTGCGTGTAATTCCGTGGACGGTTAATAAGGTGGAGCGGATGCAAACGTTGATTCGATATGGTGTGGACGGGTTGATTACTGATTATCCTAATCGGATTGAGTTGCTTAATTGAAAATGAAATGCCAATTATTAATTACGTGAGTCCGTGAACCGGTCGTCCAATTTATGATTTTCATTTTTTCATTTCAACAATAATTCGCATCGTGATCTCCTCCCCTAATTTTAGGTTGCCAACTAAACCTGCCTGACAGGAGTCAGGATCGACAGTTACGATAACTTAGGATTGACTAGTATTACTTCACCGCCAACTTAGTACCCGTCTTCACCGTACTTGCCCAATCAGGATCGGTATAACTTCCTAATGCATCATAAATAACAGTGTGCATTCGTTTTCTTACTTTTTCTTTATACAATTTACTGTTATTCATATCCGGATGTATTCTGTTGGATAGAAAAATAAAGATCAAGTCTTTTTTGGGATCTACCCATACGCAGGCTCCAGTAAAACCAGTATGTCCATAGGTTGAGTTGGAAGCTTTGGAAGAAGTAGATTTATTACCCGAACGTTTGATATCAAATCCAAGACCTCTGTGATTTCCCCATTTCTTTGAAGTAAACAAATCTATGCTTTCACTTTTGAGATATTGTTTCCCACCATATTTTCCGCCATTCAACATCATCTGAAATAGAACGGCTAAATCTTCTGCATTTGAAAACAAGCCTGCATTTCCAGCAACACCACCCATCAAAGCAGCTCCTTCATCATGGACATGACCGCGCAACAATTGCTTCCGCCAAGTGGCATCATCCTGAGTAGGTACAATATCTTTTGGTTGATATCTTTTAAGGGGTTTGTACATCAATCGACGTAAGCCCAATGGATTGTAAAAATTCGTAGCAACATATTCGTCAATTGGTTTTTTAGAAACATTTTCTACCATTTTGAAAACCAGATTCAAATTGACATCGCTGTACTGAAATTTTTTACGCTTTCTCTTGATTTTAATATCAAAGACATCTCTCCAAATGGTATCGACATAACTCTTATCGATAAACATAGAATCTGCTACTTGCAAACTGTAATCACCTTGTTTTTGTTTGCAGAAATAGTAGTCACATTCTGTATCCGTTGCATATTCTTTGAAAACATATTCTGTAATTGGCATGTGCGGCTGCAAACCAGAACTATGTGAGAGTAGTTTTTTAAAAGTGATATTTTTTAATTTAGAATCGGTGCCACAGTCTACATGTTTGATCAACTTATCATTAATACTCCATTTATTTTCACCATTTAATTTCATAGCTGCTAAGGTGGTAGCTGCTACTTTTGTAATAGATGCAATATCATAGATATCCGTGTTTTTTACTAGTTGATTTTTTCTGTAAGTATGGTGTCCGAATGCTTCTGAATAAATCATTTTGCCATCTTTGACAACTACCACTTGACAACCTGGCATCGCTCCTTTTGCTATCGCACTTTTAGCAATTGCATTGATACCAACTAATTTTTCTGGAGCAATTCCTACCTCTTCTGGTTCCGCATATGCCATACGTGTAATTGGTGTTGAGACACTATGACCATTCAAAAACCGATGGTCAATCGCATAAGGCAAACTCCCTTGCGCTGCAATACTCCCAAATAATAATTGTGCTGCAAATGATTGATTCAACTTATTTGTTTCATAGAGCTGTACCATCGTCACTGTAGTATCAAAATTCGCAAAGTTTCTTGCATCACCGAAATTCACAACGACCGTTTTCGCTTTTTTACTTAACTCGTTGACAGAATGAATCCAATCCAAATTCGTTTCTGCATCCAATTGCTGTTCGTCTATTGTTATAATAACCGTTGCATTCTTATACTTTGAGAGTTTCAATGGAGCAATCAACCCATTTGAATCAGGTTGAATTAAACTTTTACTATATAGGGCATATTTAGAAAAATAGGACTGAAATTCATCTAGTTCTTTTTGTCCGACGTGAAGCAATTGAAATTTGCGCGCATGTGTGTAAGAGAATGGCAACAGATCTTTATGATTGTGAACCATTGTCAAGGATTGCTTAAACAAATTATGACGAAGAAAACGATACTTGCGATTCAAAACAGATTCAGCAGCAATTTGTTTGTCTAATTTTTGAGGAACCTTGTCAATCCCTATCCACTTTTTGGCCAACAATACTTTGGCAACTTTTTCATTTAACACCTTATCTGACATCAACCCTTCTTTCACAAACCGAATTAAATAATTTGTAACATCACTAACCTTTTCTTCTACAATAAAAACATCTGCACCTGTGTGTAATAGTTTATCAATGGTTATTTCAGGTGTCAATCGCCCCATCAACAATCCATGAAATTCGACATGCTGATTTAGATATTGCTTTAAAAAATGAGTTTGTAATTGGGCCAAAGTATCAATCTGTAAAATACCATCATCAATCAAAAATCCGGACAATCCACTTAACGTCAACAGTTTACTAGGAAACAATAAGGATTCTTGCAAATTGGTGGTATCATTATCGACATAGATAAATTGGTCGAAAGTACTACCTGCACAAAATATCTTCTCTTTTTGCAATGCATCCATATATCCAACTGCATCTTGTAATAATCGAACTTTGTCATTGAAAATAGCACCTTTCATCCGCTCATCTCGTTTGTAACAAAAATCATTGATCGTAGGACTGAACGAAAAGTTGATCCCCATTGCATCGTATTGTTTGATCAAATATCGCTGCAATGCATTTTTTAAGGAATCAGATCGAATAGCCCCCAGAGATGCTTTGTTAGGAAATTGATAGGTATCGGAAAAGAAATTTTGTAAAACGGATTCTTGATCGGCAGCAATAAATAAAGGTCGTTTGGCAAGCTGTTGTATGGTATCCACCAATCGAATGAAATTGTCGACTTCCAATCCTTTCATCATAAGACCACCAATTTGTTGTTGATGTACCCATTTAAAAAGAGAATCTTCTTGTGCGGTTGAATCTATTTTGGTGTTTAAGAAAACAAGTTGACCTACTTTTTCCTCGATGGTCATATTGGTCAATAAAGAATCGACCCATTTGATATCCCCTTGCATGAAAGGTGCGTGAAATTGGTAAGTTTCTATTTCACGTCGTTGACATGAGAATAGCACCAATAGGACTAAAACTGCGGGGAGTAGTTTATACATTAATTAAAAACAAAAGCCCTTTTTCAAGAGCCTATAAATTTTGGAAATAGTGTTTCGGATTGTGCTTTAGCAGATCCTGTTTCATTGAATACAAATATGCGTAATTTTTATATGAAAGTAAAGCGCAATTAAATTCACTTCCCTATTTGAGAGGCTTTATTAATTTTTTTAAGTTTTTGAATGCGTCTGAAACAGCTATTTGAACAATAAAATCGCTAATATCTGTAGTTCAACATTCGGCGATAAGTGTTTAATATTTGTATAGAAGATTCGCCTTTACTGAATTTGCGGATAGCAACTAGATTGGCTAATTGAACTTTGAAATATCCATTGTGATCATACTTTCTGGCAGAGACTAGTACGTCTTTTGGGATTATGGTAAATTGGGTTTGCTTTTTTGCTCTAGTGATAAATTCAAAGTCTTCCATGATGTGATAGGACTCATCGTAACCGCTCATGGATTCAAAAAAGGATTTTTCAACAAACAAAGACTGATCGCCTCCTCTGCACCAAATTTTATCAAATCGAGTAAAATAAGAATTGACTTTTAAAAGCAGATGGTTGGAATCAAATCGAAAACGAAAACAACCTACTTTCGCTCCTTGTGACACCTTTTTTACAACATCATGTACACACGTAATCGGCGGTAAGGTATCTGCATGTACAAAATAGTAAATATCTCCAGTAGCAGCTTCCACACCGCGATTCATTTGCGCTCCCCGATTTTGAATATTCGTATTGCAGATAATAGCTCCGAGGGATGAAGCAATTTGAGTTGTATTATCAGTACTCATGCCGTCCGCAACTATAATCTCATGACTACTGATATTCTGGATCGTATTCAAATGAAGGAGTAATTTCTCAATATTTTTTTCCTCATTTAAAGTTGGAATTATAAGTGAGACTTTCATTGCTTAAAAGGCTTCTCCGATAGTTACATAAAAACCTGATGTATTTTTTCCAAACCCCATATCTATTCTCAAATTTATTGTCTCTGCTTCTGTCAATCGCAATCTCAGTCCTCCACCAAAAGTATATCTAATATCTTCTCTTTCAAAATCAACTAGCCGATTTTCAACAGCACCTAAAGCCCCAAAAGCAACCACTCCTAATCTCCAAAATAAATGAGCTCGGTATTCTGCTTGTAGCACTTGCATATGATTCTCCCGATACCGTCCTTGTATGTACCCTCTCATCTTACTAGTTCCTCCTAACAATGCTAATTGATTGAATGGAGCATCTCCACCAGTGAATTCTGTAAAACTTTGTAATGCAATCACATGATGCCATTTGTTTTTATAGAAATACCTCAAATCTAAAAACGCTTTTGAAAACTCAAAATCAGAACCAAATCGTTTTCCATTTCTGAACATTATATATTCAGCATAAAAACCGTCTTCGGTCGCATATGGCTGATCTCTCGTGTCATAGATAAATATCAAACCAGCACCTGAAAATAAACCACCTCTTGATCCAGTAATGTTTTCATTTTCTAATAATCCATTTGGATCCCTTTGGGTAATGTTATAATCATCCATCCAGTATCGGACACCCGCAAAAATATTGGAGTTTACTTTTTTTAAGACGTTGATTCTGACTCTAGGAAAATTTGCAAAGTAAGTTTCATCTCCATCTGCATCATTCCCAATTCCGAAAAAATCATAGAGATATTTATAATATCCCACTTCCCCATAGGTTCGATAATGATCGTTCTTCCAGTGCAGTCGAAAGGGTACGTAAAATAATACCTGCTTTCGTAAAGTATAAGCAAAGCCTAATTGAACTTGAGAAGAAATACTTTCCTTCGGCTCTCCCTTAAATCGAAAAGTATAAGATCCCAATCCTCCAAAACCCAACCTGGTCTCGGGCAGATAAAAGACAAAAGGGAATCCTGTTAAACTGTAATTCTTTGCCGCAACCGAATCCACTTCACTTTCTTGGCTATAGGAAATGGTGGGAGCAACAGCTATTAAAATTATTGCTGTGCAGACGGAAATGAGATACTTTTTGATAAGCTTTTATAGTTTTAAGTAAAAGTCGTCATAAATACTGTAACTTTTCAAATAAATGTCATTATGTGATTGAAACAGACAAAAAGGAAATAACCTTCGCCAAAAAAGGATCAACTCTTTTGGTTTTTAATTGCCTGATTTAAAACACATTATATGATGTCAAACTTTGCGCTCAAAGCTAAACTTGCAAAACGTTCAATGCATATGAACCACTCTGACAAGACTATTTCTGTAAAGGCAATTGAATCTGAGTGGCAGGAAATCCTTGCTGCCAAGGATAATCCAACATTTTTCAAGCCAATTTATGAGCGTTATTACCTTCGAATTTTCCGCTTCATTTACAAACGGGTTGCAGATGAAAGTTTAGCTGCAGACCTGTGCTCTCAAGTTTTTACCAAAGCGATTCAAAAATTAGATCAGTATCAATTTAAAGGAGTTCCATATTCTGCTTTTTTGTATCGAGTCGCCTCCAATGAAATTACTTCACATTTTAGAAAAACTCAAAAAAATAGAATTGTCAGTTTTGAAGATGCGCAATTAAATAATATAACAGAAGAAATGGAAGAAGCTATCTCGCAACATAGTACAGCTGATTTGTTGCAAGCATTGGACGAACTTCCACTAGCAAAAATGCAAATGATCGAAATGCGCTTTTTCGAGAAACGCTCTTTTAAAGAAATTGCTGAGATAATGGAAATTACAGAAAGTAATGCTAAGGTAAAAACATACCGAATTTTGGATAAACTCAAAAAAATTATTGTTGCTAATAAAAATATGAAGTAAGCACTTCATTTTGAAAAAATATAAGTTATGAAGAAGAATTACAATTTTAATAAAGACCCAAAACAATTGAGCGATGCTGATATCAGTAAGCACATGGATTTTGATAGTGTCTTAAATAATGCTGCCGCAAAAGTAGATCCTGGCATTCCCAAAAACACAAGACGACCCAAATTTAGATGGTTGAAAGCAGTAGCTGGTGCCGCTGCTGCCATCCTTGCAGGAGCATTGTTATTTTTTGGAGGAATTGGCCAGAAAGATAAAGTGAGTGTGAAAAATGAGGTGGTGATTGAAACACCTTATGTCGATCCGCCATTCAAAAATATCAAACCGGTTTTTGCCTCTCATAAAATCAAAAACGCTAAAGGTGGGGTTTATGAATTTGAAAGTGGTTCCAAAGTAATCGTTCCTGACAATGCTTTTGTTGATAAAGATGGAAAACCTGTTAAAGGAAAAGTAGATATCAAATTTCGAGAGTTCCATGATTATGTAGATTTTTTCATGTCAGGAATCCCAATGGAATATGACTCAAATGGGACTAAGTATATTTTAGAATCTGCGGGCATGATCGAAATCTATGGTGAGAAAAATGGCGAACGAGTGGAAATTGCACCAGACAAATCTATTGCTGTCGAACTCGTTTCTAACATTGAAATTCCGAATGTTAATGTAAAACCGAATTTCAATATTTACAGACTGGATACTGAGAAGCGAAATTGGGATTATAGAGGTGTTGATAAGATTGAATTTGTCAAACCGAAAACTGATAAGTTTAGGAATGACACAACTTACACGTCTGTTTTTGACGAGAATGGAGATATTGTTGGCCAAAAGATGGCAATCATTAGTACTGATCCTAGACAGGCACAAATTTCACAAATCGAACAAAGAGGAAAAACAGAGTTAGCACAAATTGAAAGATCTATTCCAAAACCTGTCGCTCCGATCAAGCCAAAGAAAGAAAATGGAAGCGACTTGGTTTTTGATTTTGATTTTGAAACGGCAAAAATTACGGATAGAGTCAGACAATATGAAGAAGAAACTTTAGTCAATCAGGCACAGAATGAATTGATCGAGATGAAAGAAAAGTATGGTGAGGTTTTGTGGCAAGTATCTCCACGTAATGGTGCTTTCGATGAGTCGAAAATGGAAAAACGTTTTGCAGATGTTGTCATCAATAAAGTCAACAATATTGATTTTGAAATCACGCTTTCTAACCCAACTGAAGAAGTGAAGTTTCTAGCAAATCCTGTTTTGTCTGGTGAGAATTATGAAGAAGCGATGCAAGCATTTTCAGCTGAGTTTGCCAAGTACGAACAAGAAGTAGCTGCGAGAGAAAGTCGATTAGCAACTTTAAAAGGTGATTTGAATGAACGTATCAATGCAGAGAAAGCCGCTGTTGACAAATCATACGAAGAAAAAATGGCGATCTACAAAAAGAATGGTAGAGACGATCTAGTTAGTGGTGAAATGATCAAGCAAAAAGTCATCAACCGTTTTGAAGTCTCTTCTTTCGGTGTCTGGAATTGTGATCGTCCACTACCCTATTATATGTCTCGTGTGAAAGGTGATTTTGTTGATAAGAAAAATAAACTCTTCAACAACAAACCTGCTTTCATGGTGGATAAATCCAGAAATACGGTTTCGAAGTTTTACACCAAGAAAGATAAAGATGTGGTTTACAATAAAGATTCAGATAACATTATGTGGTTGGTAACTAAGGAAAATAAATTAGCCGTCTATCGTCCTGAAAAATTCAAAGATCTGGAACGAGAAGGACAAGGTAAAGTGAAGTTTGTTTTGGATGTGGTTGATGAAGAAATTGATGATGAAGACGATGTTAGACGTATTCTTCGATTTTAAGATAACTACTGTAGAAATTAATATTTAGAGTTAAATCTCTCTCCGAAATGGGGTCACTGTGCGGGTGGCTCCATTTTTTTGTTTAAACACATAGCTAACGTTGAACAGACATCTTGTCTTTTATTTATTTTAGTACAAGGACCAAAAAAAGCAGAGGCAAAAAACTGTTGTGAACTTTTTCAACAACAATTAATCACCTCTGCCTCGATACATCTCAAACAATGTATCTACAAACTATTCGATTTAGGGTTCGGTCTTAGGATAATAAATTACTTATGCAGGTACGGTTTCCAATTCTGGGGCAATTGGAAAATCAATCGGGAATCCTGTAAGGTTGTGAATGTAATTGCTGATTACCTTGTCACCTATCACAATTGCAACGTCAATTAAATTAGCTTCTGTATATCCGGCTGCAAAGAATGCATCTTTTGCTTGCTGCGTTGCATTTCCTTTATTGGCTGCAGTCGAGTGTGTAAACTTTGCAAGTGCGTCGATTTTGGGATCGAAAGATGCGGTTCCTTGTCGTATTTCAAGAATTTGGTCTCCTGTAAAACCATTCATTCCACCTAACACTGTGTGCGCTGACTGGCAATAACGGCATCCATTGATTTGACTTACTATTAAATTGACTACTTCTCGTTCTTTCGCTTTAAGAGTTGACTTACGGTTTTGAAGGGCTAAGTAATCACCTAATGCAGTTTCGTTTTTAGCATAATAAGCGTATAAGTTAGGAACGAATCCTAATCCTTTTTGAAGGTTGTCAAAGATTGCTTGATTATCTACTGAAACTTCTTCTCTTGTTGGAACTTTAAATTGTGACATAATTTTTTCTTTTTAATTTTTCAATAATTATTTACAATACAAAGATACACACACATTGACCTTTTCGAATAGGCAGGATTTCCTCTCTTGTTGTCAAAAGTTCCTGAAACGTTTGTAAGCTTTTATTTTATAGGATTCTTTTGTCGTGGGGATTATACAAATTGTAGTCTATAATTACGGTTATCTTTGAGAAAAATTTCCCGATATCTTCGTTAGAAAGCCCTGTCTGCTTGGCGCAGTCAGGCAGGCTCGCCGTAACTAAGGCTATGTCTACGTTTTCTGCCTTGATCT
>CALFWW010000263.1 GCA_937928575.1 uncultured Saprospiraceae bacterium
GTACTTTTGCAATGCAAGCCAGCGCGGTAACTAAGGCTATGTTTACGTTTTTCGCCTTAATCTCAATAAATTTTTCCTCCATATAATTTGCAAGCCCTTTTGTAGTACAAGCCAGCGCCATTTTAGAATACAATCTGTATACTTTAAATTTTAACTGTCGAAAATCCTTATTTCCATAACATTGGCCAGCGTACCCCGCAATCCTAACGATCCTATTTTCAATTTTACATTTTGAAATTCTAAATTCTCAAAAGGCATCTTTTGTGCCTGAAAAAATCAAATTTGGCTTTAAAATAATCCGTGATACTATAATTTGAAAAATGAATTTTCACAGAATCCAATAGGGGATTACAAATAAACTAGAAATATAATTTTGTATTCATTTGATATCAATAACGTAAACAGAATAAAATTTTAAAATTTGTTTTTTTATCAAACCTTTAAGCATACATTTGCGTTATGTTAGTAGAGGATTGATAATGCGATTGATGTTCAATAAAACACTTACAATTTGAAGTTACAAGACATACCAAAACTTAAGCATACGGATGCTGGAAACTTCTTTTTGATCGCTGGACCTTGTGCTATAGAAGATGAGCAAACAGCCTTTGAAATCGCAACACATGTAAAGACATTGTGTGATGAATTGAAAATCCCTTATTTATTTAAAGGATCATTTAAAAAAGCAAATCGATCGCGTCTAGATTCATTTACTGGAATTGGAGATGAAAAAGCATTGAAAATTCTTCAAAAAGTAGGTGCAGCGTTTGATCTGCCAACCGTTACTGATATACACACGATAGCAGATGCGGAAATGGCTGCAGCCTATGTGGATGTATTGCAAATTCCTGCTTTCTTATGTAGGCAAACTGATTTATTGGTTGCTGCTGCAAAAACTGGAAAGACCGTAAACATCAAGAAAGGTCAGTTTATGAGTGCAGATGCCATGGAGTATGCTCAGAATAAAGTTACTCAAAGTGGAAATGATAAAGTGATGCTGACAGAACGAGGAACCACATTTGGCTACCAAGACCTGATTGTAGATTATAGAAATATACCGAGAATGCAATCTTTTGGAGGCACGGTGGTTTTGGATTGTACGCATTCTTTACAGCAACCAAACCAAAAAACTGGTGTCACAGGTGGTCTGCCTAAAATGATAGGGACGATTGCCAAAGCAGGAATTGCAGCTGGAGTAGATGGTTTGTTCTTAGAAGTTCATCCTCAGCCACTTACAGCAAAATCGGATGGTGCCAATATGATGAAATTAGAAAATTTGGCATTACTACTAAATAACCTAACTAAAATCAAGCATGTCATGAATAATATAAAATAATATTCTGTAAATGCTTGTTTATCATAAAAAAAAATTTAAATTACATACACAACCAAAAAGAGGTATTCTTATGAAAAATCTCAAAACATTAGTCTCAATTTTAGCGCTTTTATTAGTCACATTTTCAATTACTGCTCAGTCAGCCGAAAAGACGTTGGTTAAATCTTTTAACCTACAAGGAAACGATGTTGTACTGCTAGATTTAGAAGGTGATATTGAAGTGAAAGAATGGGATAATCCAATTATGCGTGTACAAATTTCTGTTTCAATTGAAAATTCAAATAGTACAATCTTAAAGGCCTTAGTAAAGGCAGGACGTTATAACCTTACTTCCGAAGCAGAAAATGGAGTTTACAGAGTATTTGCACGAGGCGTAGACCGAGAAGTAAAAATTAAAGGAACGGCACTTACCGAAAACTTATCTTACACTGTTTTTGCCCCAAAAGATGTATTGGTGAAAACGAGAATGGATTCTGCAACTAGTGCAGTTCTAAATGAAATGAACTAGACCATATTTACGTATCTATACTATCTTTTAGGTATTCTTCGCCATCAAAACGCGCATAGCATTCACTTGTTATGCGCGTTTTTTTAGGAATAAAATAACTTTTTAAGGTTGTATTCTTCTGCTTAAAATAGGAACTTGCAATTATGAAAATCTATATAAACTTCCTGCTACTTTTGTTGATTCCCACTCTAGGGTTGGCTCAGCAACAAAAAACCTTACACCAAACATTTGAGATTGAAGAAGTGGAACGATTGAATTTTGATTTGTACGACGAAATTGAAGTTGAAAAATGGGAAGGGAATACCGTACTGACAGAAACAAAAATTGAAGTACACGATGCAACAAAAGGAATTTTTAATCACTTCGTAAAAGAAGGGAGATATGAAATTTTGCTGGCTGACACACCTTCTGCAAAAGTTTCTAAAACAGAGCAATATGCTTTGAATGAAGATTACTTCAATGAGGATGCAACTTCCACAACGCCGGATCCTCAAGAAATCGTAGAAGAAGAAATGGAGGAAGCAGCAGCTCCGGCTGGACCACAAGAAGGAGTCGTTTATCTTACCTCAAAAGACAGTGATCGAAAACCAATCCGAACCAGAACAGGAGAATGTCTTGAAATCGTCAAAGTAAGAATCTTTATTCCTCAAGAATTTAATCAATCAGGTCAAAACAGTTACTTCCGTACACTTCCAGACGAGGACGACGAAGATTAAAAGAGAATATATTCACCCACCCACCCATTTATTGTAAAGTCATAAACATGACATAACGCAAAGAGCTCGTATCTTTTTTAAAACATAAGATCTTGAAGAGACCAAAGCGTAAGGACGTATTATAACACTCAGCCTACAGCAGCGCAAAAGTTCTCCACGCAAAACTTTTTTTTGCAATATTTTATAATCTATGTTTCTAATTTGAGCTCACATCTTTGCATACTCAAATCTTTGCATCCAAGGTAGCACAGAGATTTTTCTGTGTTTTTTTAAGGAGCCAACAAAGTCCAGATAAATAATCTAAAATTCGATTGTAGCAGTAATAAGCTAGGTTTTTGAATAATGTAAATACTTTGTTGGAAAATCTAATTTTTTAAATATTTGAACAATATGCCAATTATAACGTTGCACCGATGTTACTTCATACTGGATATATAAATTTTTGTGTCATCTTTTTCTTAATATGGCTAGCAAACTCAGGCTAGTAATGGGTTACTAGATTCAATATTTAAAATTTCTTAATCGTTTTATTTAATAAATCTTAAATATTTTAAGATCGATTTTTGGTGTGAACTGCTATTTATTACGTAATTATACAGGTTCAAAAAATTGAGATGTTGAATTTCTTTGGATAGTTATTTCAGGATGAATTTATGTTGTTGATAGGAAATAATTTTATAAAATTATATTTCAATTTAAAGCTTCAAAAAAAAAATGGACGAACAAATACAGTCAGCTTGGGGAAAATTATTAGACAAACTTGCTAGTTGGTTGGACACGATCATAGTCAGTCTTCCCAACTTTCTGATCGCTTCTGTCACATTCATACTTGCATATTGGCTGTCTAAAAATTTGCAAGGTTATCTAAATAAATTTCTAAAAAGGATAATTAAACAGCCGTCAATAAGAGGGCTCATCACAAACCTTGTTTCGATTGTGGTGGTGGTATTAGGGGTGTTTCTTGCCCTTGCAATTTTGAATCTTGATGGGACTTTAAAGTCATTACTTGCTGGTGCTGGGGTTGCAGGGCTTGCAATAAGTTTAGCACTTCAAGGAGCATTATCCAATACATTTTCGGGAGTTTTTATTGCTGTCAAGGATGAGCTAAATGTTGGTGATTATGTTGAATCCAACGGATATGCAGGAGAGATTTATGAAATTGATTTGAGAAATACGAAGATTAGAGAATCCGATAATAATATTGTTGTCATCCCTAATAAACTCATCTTAGAAAATCCTTTCAAAAATTATGGGTTAACAAAAAAGATCAGGACAACGATTGAATGTGGTGTGGGTTACGAATCGGACCTTGAGATGGTTGAGCAAACTGCAAGGGATGCCATAAAAAAAATATTTCCTGACCAAGAGTCAGATAATATCGAATTTTATTACACCAATTTTGGGGAAAGTTCGATAGATTTTATTTTGAGATTTTGGTTGACTGGTAAAGATAACGTTTCTGCCGTAGATGTGAAAAGCAAAGCAATCATAGCTATTAAGAAAACTTTTGAAAAGAATGAAATTTCAATTCCATATCCAATCAGAACAATTAGTGGAAATTTAAATTCGTAGAAATGAAATTACTTAACTTTATTCTTGTTGCCATCCTGTTTTTATGCCTATGCTGTCAAAATCCTAATCCCAATGTTACCCAAGATGGTGAAGACGAGTTTCAGCACTTGAAGTTGGACCGACAACTAAATAAAAAAGACAAAAAATTTGAAGATCTTATTTATGTTCCCATTTATTCTGATATTTACTTTGACATAACCAATCAAAATTTATTATTGGCAGCCACACTCAGTATACGAAATACAAGTTTTAGTGATTCTTTATTTGTCTCAACAATTGACTATTATAATACAGAAGGAAGTTTGGTCAAACGTTATATCGATTCACCAATCGTACTTATGCCAATGGCGACCATAAATTATGTGATAGAAAGAGAAGATACATCAGGTGGTCCCGGTGCTAATTTTATCATAGAATTAAGTTCCGATAATTCAGATGCAAAACCACTTGTCCAAGCAATCATGACAGGCAACAGTGGAAATAAAGGATTTGCATTTTCTATAGATGGTTATTCTGTAAAATAACATATCCAAATCTTGTTTAATGATTTTTTTAATGACATTTCTCTCCAAAGCTTTGTTAACTTTGAGCCATTGTTGTCTAGGCATTAGGACATAACTATTGCCAAAAAAGATAACTTTGTAATTTATGAGAAACGAATTAGAATTAAAAATTAAGCCAGTCCATATTCAGAATATTGATTTGATAACTGAAATGGCAGCGGATAAATTACAGATAAAAAAAGTATCAATCACGCATCTTCAAATTTTGCGAAAATCTATTGATGCTCGCGGTAAAAATCCAGTTTACAGATTGAGGATAGAAGTCTTTCAAAATGAGGAGCCGCCAGTTGAAGCTAGATTTTTAGATGCGATAAAACCACTTCCTTCCAATTCAAAATCAGTCATTATTATTGGTGCAGGACCAGCAGGTTATTTTGCTGCATTAGAATTGTTAGAAAATGGAGTGCGACCAATCATTTTCGAACGTGGGAAAGATGTTAGAGCTCGTCGGCGAGATTTGAAAGCGATCCAACAAAAAGGAATTGTTGATCCACATTCCAATTACTGTTTTGGTGAAGGTGGAGCAGGTACTTATTCTGATGGAAAATTGTACACCCGTTCTCATAAAAGGGGAAACATCAATAAGTCGCTTAAGTTACTCGTCGAACATGGTGCAACCGAAGAGATATTGATCGATGCACATCCACATATCGGTTCCAATAAATTACCAAATATTGTAGCGAATATCCGAAAAACAATTTTAGCCAATGGTGGTGAAATTCACTTCAATTCTTGTGTCACAGATTTCATAATCAAAGACAGAAAAATGTTGGGGGTTGTTGTAAATCGGGAAACAGAGCATTTAAGTGATTCTATCATATTGGCTACTGGACATTCGGCAAGAGATATTTATTACTTGTTGCAAAAACATAAGGTGCAGATGGAGTCTAAACCTTTCGCACTTGGTGTCCGTATTGAACATCCGCAAGCCTTGATCGATTCCTTGCAATATAATCAGCATCCGCGTGAACAAAATCTACCAGCTTCGAGTTACAGATTAGCATGTCAAGTGAAAGAAAGAGGAGTTTTTTCCTTTTGCATGTGTCCAGGTGGTTTGGTGGTCCCAGCTGCTACGGCACCAGGAGAAATTGTGGTCAATGGAATGTCTTTGTCTCGACGTGATTCTTCATTTGCAAATTCTGGAACAGTTGTGGCGATTGATCCTAAAGAATTAGATGTTGAAGTGGATGATGAAATTTTTAAAGGATTGGAGTTTCAAAAACAAGTCGAGCGAAATGTGTTTTTGAGTGGTAATGGAAGTCAAGCAGCACCTGCACAACGATTGACAGATTTTGTAAATGGGGCGTTTTCCAACTCATTGCCGAGTTCTTCCTACATTCCTGGTTTATTTAGTGCTCCAGTACATGAATTATTGCCTTCGTTTATTTACGAGTATTTACGAGAAGGAATTTTTAAATTTGGCAAAAAAATGAATGGGTATTTGACTTCAGAAGCTAATGTCATCGCTACAGAAAGCCGTACCAGTTCACCCATTAAAGTCCCAAGAAATAAAGAAACCTACATGCACGAACAAATTGTGGGGTTATTTCCTTGCGGAGAAGGAGCTGGTTTTGCGGGCGGAATTATTTCAGCTGCTGTGGATGGACAAAATGTTGCGAAAGCAGTGTGTACTTATAATGGAGTGGCATTGAAGCAGATTACAAACTAGAATCTAACAAAACAACTACTAATTCTAACGTTTCTATGAAAGATATAATTGATTTAATAGGTCGAATTTTCATTTCTTTAATTTTTTTGTGGGAGGCATATGATTCCATCGCTTTTTTTCAAGCAACTAAAAGAACCATGTCAGCATTTGGTTTTGAGTGGCAACAAGATTTTGTATTGGGAAGTGCGATTTTCTTATTGATTGTAGGGGGCATCCTTGTTTTGATTGGTTATCGTTCAGGATTGGGTGCAATTATGTTGTTACTGTACTACATTCCGGTGACGTTTATATTACATTCTTTCTGGAATGATCCCATTGATGTGAGAAGGGTAGAGTCCATTATGTTTATGAAAAACATCGCTATTATCGGAGGCTTGTTGATGGTCTATGTCAATGGTTCTGGCAAGTACAGTGTTAAACGATTGTTTGCTACTACTAAAGTTACGAAGTGGAGTTGATGCTGCAGATTTTTAGCTGGTAGCCTGTCCCGTCAATTTTCTCCCAAAGAAAATGTTTGGTTAAAAAACCATAATTTATTTTGAAAGAGAATTGTTTAACCCATTATAAAAAATAATCCTAATCCTCCATATCCTCCTCAATATATTCATCATCCTCTTCATTCAGAATTTCTCCACAATACTTACAATATTCTGCATCTTCATCGTGTCCTTCTTTACTGCAATACCGACAAGCTTGTGTGCTTTCAAAGGCATGTTCATCTTTTTGTGCTAGTAGTTCTGAAGAGACGATACCAGTAGGTACTGCAATTACTGCATAACCTAGAATCATCAAAACCGCTGCCAAGAATTGTCCTAAAGGAGTGGTAGGAGAAATATCCCCATAACCAACCGTAGTGATCGTCACAATCGCCCAATAAATACTTTCTGGAATACTCGTGAATTTTGAATTTGGAGTCGCCCCTTCAATCACATACATCAACGAACCCACGACAATTACCATCAACAATACAAAAACAATAAAAACAGTCATCTTGGCGGTCGATTGACGAAGTGCTTCTACAATCATCGCACCTTCTTTCATGAATTTTCCAAGTTTGAATATTCTGAAGATTCTGAGAAGACGAAGCGAGCGGATGACTAACAAATATTGAGAAGCAGGAAAAATCAAACTTATATATGCTGGCAAGATGGCCAACAAATCAATGACACCAAAAAAACTAGTGGCGTATTTCATCGGTTTGTAAACACAATACAAACGCAAGACATATTCAATCGTAAAAAAAATAGTAAACACCCACTCCAATACATCGAATATAATTTTGTACTTAGCCTCAAGCGGTGCGATACTTTCAAGCATTACCACAATGATACTTCCTACAATAAAAATAAGTAAGGCAACATCAAAAGCTTTACCTGAAGGAGTATCCGCTTCGAAGATGATTTCGTGAATGTGCTCGCGAAATGGACTAAAACGTTTTTGTGGAACGTGAGACATTGTGCAAATTTACTTGTTTAAAGGGAATAATAAAGGGTGGTTATTAAAACAAATAAAAAATTTAATATTGTGGATTAATATAATGTTTAATTTGTGCGAAAATAGTCAATTAAACTTTACCTTTATTAGCACTATGTATCAAATTATAGGTGACATTTTCAAGTAAGATAATGTAGCTAACAAATTAAATTTAATCGGATGTTGAAAGGGATCATTATCGAAGACGAACTAAATGGAATTCAGAATTTGAAGAATTTATTGGCGACTCATTGTCCAGATATCTCTATCATCGCCGAAGCTCGCTCTATTGTTGATAGCAAAAAGATTTTTTCTCATGATTCAATCGATCCCGATGTAGTTTTCATGGATATCAACCTTGAAGACGGTACTGTTTTCGAATTATTGGAATGGTTGAGCAACAAAGATTCCCTTTCTTTTGATATCATATTTATAACAGCAGAGACAACTCATCTTAATAAAGCATTTGATTATAGTTCAATCGGATACATCGTAAAACCAATTGATTCTAATGAATTAAAAAATGCAGTTTCGAGAATTGAGAAAAAACCTAATCGTACAATCGATAAAAGACTCGCGTTTTTTCACCAACAAAGAAACAACCCAAATCCATTGGAGAAAATATCGATTCCATCTCTGGAAGGATATGATTTCGTGGACATCAAATCAATAATCCGTTTTGAAGGCGATGATAATTATTCTCACATCTACATCAGAGGTAGTGAAAATAAAATCGTTTCTTCAAGAACTGTCAAGTATTACCAAGAATTACTAGACGGCGTCAACTTCTTCAGAGTACACAAAAGCCATTTGATCAACATGTCTTGCATCAAAAGATTTGTGAAAGGCGATGGAGGATTCGTAATAATGGATGACGGAACAAATATCGAAGTTTCAAGAAGAAGGAGAGCCGCCTTCATCGAAAGGATGTCTCAGATTCAACAAGGATTCTAACAACTCCTTTTTCTATCCTATTCTCATTTTTTAATTAGCTGATTTTAATACTTATACGTATTAGTAATAATACATAAGAGTAAAAATGATTATGTATAATTGATTCTAAAACTGCAAAATATAATTGTAATTTATGTGACATATTAAAAATTAGCCATTACAAATTTGATTAATAAATAAAGCATAACTGTTTGGTTTTGATAAGATTACTAGTAACTTTAGCCGACACTACAACATACTAATGAACACTTGCTAACTATGATTTTTAAGAAAGAAGTAAAGACTACCCTTAAGTTCCTAAAGAAAATTGAACCCAAAAATAAGGGAAATAATAGCTCAGATAAAAAGTTAATTACCCAAAAGAATAACATCCATAAGAAATCAAAGTGGAATAGCAGATGTGGAGATTTATTACCGCATTAATATATAACACTTCAAAATAATATATGGAATAGGCTGCAGTTAAATAATTGTAGCCTATTTTTGTATGTGAAAATGATTGATCTGCCCATACACAATATTCAACTGTCAACAATACAATCTAAGTTGGCCTCCTTCTCCAACTCTTTGGAACAACAAGAGTATTTGGACAAAGTGATTAGTGAAACGATTTATACGGATTTGCAATTAGCAAAACAATTACAGCAAATTCAATTTTCAATTTTACTGTCCAACAAAAACGATAAATACGAATTGTCTTATATCCTGAATGAAGCTTTTATTCAAAATCAGGAATACAAATTCAATGAAGCTGAGTTGACTTATTTGAATGCAATTACAGTTGTTGATGAAATTGGGTCTGATAAATTGAAAGCTGCTACCTACATTGACTATGCGGGCACTTGTTTCAATTTGAAAAAATACGATGTTGCTGAAGAATATCTCAACAAAGCCAGCACGTTGATGAGAGATAATCCAGATAATATGTCCCATGCATACATCCATTGCAGGCGTGGACACATTTGTCTGGCATTGATGGATTTTCCAAAAGCCGTTGAATTTTTTTTAGAGGCAGAGAAAATATTTTTACGCAAAGTAAAAATTAAGATCAAGGACAAATTGTTTTTGACCTATTTTTATAATGGAATGGGGGAGATATTCGATCATGTCGGAGAAATTGAAAAAAGTATCACTTATCGAAAAAGTGCAGTCTCTATATGCAAGAGCAATCAATTGAATTCAAGATTGTCCTGGCACTTATTAAATCTAGGAAAAGGATTGATGGCAATTGGTCATCACGATGAAGCCATGCAATATTTCAAAGAAGCTTTAAAAGTGAAAGGAGATAATAATCCAAGTGCAAAAGCGGGAGCGTTGGCCAACTTGGGCATCTGTTACGTCATCCAACAAAAATTGCAATACGCATTGGATTGTTTTGATGAGTCCGAAGCCTTGTACAACACTAAAGAAGTAGTTGATAATTTTAACTTGTCGATTATCGATTTTTGGAGAGCAGAAATTTTTGATATTAATGGCAAAGATGATTTCCGCTTAAAATATTTAAAGTCCGCATTCTCCTATGCAAAAGAAGGGAAGGATTATCGGCACTTGATATTGATTTGTAAAAGAATTTCAAGCTACTATGAAGAGAAAAATGATTTTAAAACTGCTTTCGAATATTTGAGCTACAAAGAAACATTGCAAGATCAATTCAATGAAGACAAGACAAACAAAGCAATTCGTGAGTTGAAAGCCAAGTATGATGTTGAGAAAAAAGAAAGAGAATCAGAAATGCTTCGCTTGCAAGCAGTAGGGCTGAAACTCAAAGCGCTACGTGCACAAATGAATCCTCACTTCATGTTCAATGCCTTAAATGGAATACAAAAATTTATTACTTCTAATGAAATGTCCAAAGCTGAATTGTATCTAGCAAAATTTTCCGCACTGGTTCGCAAGACGTTGGAATACTCCGACAAAGAAGACGTGTCACTAGAAAATGAAATCACCTTTTTAAAAGAGTATTTGGATATCAACAATAAATTACGATATGGCAACTCACTAGAATACACGGTGACCGTCGATGAGGATATTGAAGAAGACATCATGTATATTCCAACAATGGTCATACAACCTTTTGTAGAGAATGCCATTGTACATGGATTAAGAACTATCACCAATGGTCACATCAAAATCAACTTTAAGTTGATAGATGATGATATGATATTGTGTGCAGTAGAAGACAATGGATTAGGACGAGACCGAGTCAGAGAAATCCAGGAGAGAGAAAACTACCAAGCCAATCACCGTTCCAAAGGCGCACTAATCACCCAAGATCGACTCAACCTATTGGATAAATCAACTGAAGGAAGACTTAAGATCAAGCATGTTGATATGTTTCATGAAGATGGCACTGCTCGAGGTACCAGAGTCGAAATCAAGATTCCTGTCTTGAGTATTCGAGTTTGAAAAAAATTTCTAAAAAAATTCAGAAGCCTAATTTTTCTTAAGCGTCTGACAATGATAGGGTTGCCAATTAGAAGTCAGCGGATTAAAAATTTCACCATAATTTTAATATCAAAAACACATTAAATATTTTGATATATGTTTAAATGCGGTTATCTTCATCCTAGTTTTCTCATAGTATGTTTGTTTAATCTTCCTGCATTTTGCTCCCTCCTGAAATGCAGGAATTTTTTTGTATAAGAGTTACTGATAACATACTCCAAAGCCGCTATCGCGGTTCGCTAAGTCAAATGTCCTCTGGGACATTTGGTCCTATCGGACTTTACTTCGCTCATCTCCTGAAATGCAGGAATTTTTTGTATAAGAGTCTATACTGTATTTCAAAAAAAATCCAATGACCGCTTTCTCGGAAATAAGAACCGTTCCTTAACCTAACTTCAGCAATCTCTAAAGTGCAGACTTACAAACCTTTATAGTGTCGTATCTTGCAAATAGTTTTCTCATAGTATGTTTAGTATTCCTGCATTTAGATCCCTTCCAAATGCGGGATTTTTTTTTGTGGTTAATGTAACAGCTATCAAAAATTCAGCGAAGCGCGATTTCATATTATCATGCCTTAAACTACATATGTCTGTTCTAAAAGACGTTTCACAATTCATCCTCAAGTTCTGAGCCTCAATTCAATAAATATCGCTTTTTTCTAAAATGTGACATGACCGCTTTCTAGTGGATTCCGACCGTTTCTTAATGTAACTCCTCCTCACGCTAAAGTTGTACGCTTTCAAAGTGGAAGTCGCCTTATATTGCAAATAGTTTTCTCATAGTATGTTTAGTATTCCTACACTCTTTTCCCTTCTGGGGTGTAGGATTTTTTTTTGCCCATAAGTCAAGTATCAATAGTACGGTAATTATTTAGGAGAATTTTTTTAATAAAAAAGGAAGTCTATTTTTGGGTATACGAACCCCCAAAAACATGACTTCCAATAAGAGCAGAACTCTCATCGAAAAAATAGTAAATAATATTGAAGGCTTAAAGAAGCCACGTAAAAAATTTATGAATTCGATCATAATTTTATATTTATCAATACGAGGTCGCTATACTTTCAAAGGCCTGGAACGATATGGAGATAAAAGTGAAAAGAGTTATCGATTGCAATTCGAAAAAGATTTTGATTTTCTTGGATTCAATTTAGAATTAGTCAATACCTATTTATCCAAGTCTCGTGTTATAATTTTTGATCCTTGTTTTGTTCCCAAAAGTGGCAAGCATACTTATGGGAAAGGAAAATTTTGGAGTGGATGCTTAAAAAAATCTGCTCCAGGAATTGAAATTGGTGGTTTGGCAGTAGCTGATATTGAACGAAATACAGCAATCAATCTGGAAGCCATACAAACACCAAATGTTGAATTATTAAAGGAAAATGGAAAAACGCTAGTCGATCATTATGCGAAAATAATAATGGATCGTAGTGATAAAATTAGTCCCATTTCAAAGTATTTAGCTGTGGATGGCTATTTTTCTAAGAAGAAATTTGTAAACCAAATTACTGAATCAACAGATTTGGAAATTATTTGCAAGTTAAGAAACGATGCGAATTTGAGATACTTATATAATGGTCCCCAAAAAACTGGTAGAGGTAGACCGAAAAAATATGCTGGAAAAGTAAATACCAATAAAATTGACAAACGAAGATTCGAACTAGTTTTAGAAGACCAAAATGTAAAGATCTATCAAGCAAAACTTTATTCCTGGTCTCTAAAAAGAGTCATAAATGTTGCTTATGTAGAATTTTTGAAAGATAGTAATCCAACTGAGCGATATGCATTATTTTATTCAACTGATTTGGAAATAGGAGCCGAAAAGATTTATCAATATTACAAAATAAGATTTCAAATTGAGTTCTTATTTCGAGATGCAAAACAATTTACTGGCTTAAATCATTGCCAAGCGAGAAGTAAAGCAAAAATTTATTTTCATATCAATACTTCATTAACTGCAGTAAGTGTAGCCAAAGTTGCTCACTATTTTGATAAAGATCACAATAAAATTCCGTTTTCAATTGCTGATATTAAAACCTCGTATTTCAATGAACTTATGCTTGAATTATTTTTTTCAAACTTAGAAATCAACCCTGAGTTGAGAAAAAATAAAACATTGATTAATAAACTAATTCAATTCGGCACTATTGCCGCTTAATTTTTTACCGAACTATTG
>CALFWW010000264.1 GCA_937928575.1 uncultured Saprospiraceae bacterium
AGTTGACGTCTTTTTGATTCTTTTTCGTTTGCCATAATTATGGTTTTTTAACTTGATCATCTTTTGCCTTTCCTTCAAACTTGAATATATCCTTGAAAGAAAAACTAAATTCAGAAACATAAGTTCCGTAAGCAATGATTGATAAAATCAGGCACATCAAAAACAATCCCACATTACTGCCCAACATAAACGTATAATAAGCACTGATTCCTAATATTATAAATAATGATAATATCCCAACTATTACACCAATTTCACGAATAACGTTCAATACGCCACTTCTTTTTGTGTCTTTGGCGCCTTGCTGCATTTTCAATCTTGCAGTTTCTAGTTCAATTTCCTTTTTTCGGACATCAAACATTAAGTCTTTCAAGCTGTTAATAAGCTCTAGTTTACTCTTACGTTTTGCATCATCTGTCTCTTCTTGAAACTCTTTCAATAAAAAATTCAACAACTTTTCATTCTCAAATTTTGAAATTTCCATAGGTGGAATTTCAACAACTTGGGGTTGCTGCACATCTTTTTCGGTAAGAGATTGCGCTCTCGGTGCTGTTGGTTGCTCGTCTTGCTCTTGGGCCATTAACTTTGAGTATTAGATTTAAATCTTAAAAACGGTTCTCAAAGTATGTTTAGGTTGGTTTTTCTTTATAACACAATATACAGAAAATATATTATATGTTTCAATATTTAATAGGCAGGAAAACACTAAGAATAGTCTTTTTTGTTGAAATCAGGGAAGACCTAACAGGTTTTAGCCTAGCTAAAGCGCGTGCGAAACCTGTTAGGTCTAACACAGCCCATGAAGGAAATAGAATTATAAATGGAAAATTATAAATTTCAAATTATGACGCCCATATCTCAACCCATACAAGAGCTTGCTTTGCTCGATGGCTTGGTTAGCTCTTGAATAGGAGCCCACGCATTCACATATGGGCGTCCAATTTTAAATTTTAAATTTCTAATTTTCAATTCTGCCTAGATCGAGGCCACCAATCCGCGCATAAAACTATTCATCTTAGTATCCAGCGCAATAGCTTTATCGTGATAGGAGTGGGATTCATTCAAAATAATATCATTGAGCGCAGTAGTTACGTCGTCATCATATTGTTCTAACAACAAAAGTGCGACAATACGATTCCATTCTGTTTGCTCTAGTAATTCTTGAGAGAGAGCTTCTCCAAACAAATTAGCTTGACTCGTATTATTGGCAATTATTTTGTCGAAGACATTGATAGATTCATCAAATTCACGTGATCTGAAATATTGCTGTGCCAATACCACTTCTTGAAGATGGATGGTACTTTCTTTGGTCTCCAAAATACCTGCCTCTAATTTCGCAATATCAAATTCTTCATACAAAAATTCTTCTTGCAAAGCATCATTGGTATAATTGTAAACGGCATGCCAATAGATCGCAGAAAATCCTAAAAATCCAATTGCAGCGAGTAGCGAAACTGAATAGATTAAGCTTAGGATATTAAATTGTTTGGAAGATTCGGAAGTAGCGGAAACGAGAACTGCGTTTCCGTTGATGTTACGACCTACATCATTTTTTTCTCTATGATTTTTATAAAAATCAAAAGAGTGTTTCAAATCAGCGTCATCGCGAAGCGATTGTTCAAAATTATTTTTATCAGTCTCCGGTAATCGTTCACTCAAATAATCTTCAAAATGAGATTTATTAAATTTCATGAACAGGGGGTTTGGTTTTCAATAGCTTTAAAAAACTTGTTTAGTATTTGCTGTTGACAGGATTATAGTAGTTACTAAATTAATAGATTATTGAAAAGTTTAATAAGATTTGAAAACATATAATTATTTACAATATGGTGAGTTTAGGTGTAAGATTTACTTGAATTTAGGTTTGAGCAACACCAAATTTGAAAATACATTGGTGCGTATAGGTCTTTTCTTTTGAGAGTAGAATGGATGGAAAGTGCGAAATATTTGGCGAATTTGGAAAATGTTGAGGTTCGAGACAAACAGCAGAATGATTTCCATATGTTACATTTCCCTTTCCGATATCATTGACTCCGTTACTGGTATACAATTGCAAACCTGGTTGAGTGGTCCATACTTCCAACGTTCTTCCATTGTTAGGTTCGGTCAATTTTGCTGCTATAAAAGGGATGGTTTTTGCCTCATCTTGCAATACAAAATTATGGTCATAGCCACCGCAATTTTTTATTAATGGGTGCGCATCCGCAATGTTTTGACCGATTGGTTTTGCCATTCTAAAATCAAATGGTGAGTCATCGACTGCGATAAAGTTTCCTGTTGCTACATCTTCTTTATCATTCTCCGTGATTTTATCAGCAGGAATTTGCAACAAATGATTTACAATTTGTTCACTTGAAGATCCTGTCAAGTTAAAATAAGGATGATAAGTGAGATTGACGGGGGTTGGTCGGTCCGAGTTGACCCAATAATTTATTTTCAATTCGTCTTCATCCGTGAGTTCCATAGAAACATCGATTTGCAAATTTCCGGGAAATCCTTCACTACCTGATTTAGAATGATGGTAAAAATGAATCATGCGATCATTGGCGGATTTTACTTCCCAGATTTGCATATGCAATCCATTGGCACCGCCGTGTAGACAATGTTTTCCTAAATTGGTATTCACCTCAAATTGTTCACCATTGATTGCAAATTTCCCATTAGCTATCCGATTCGCCACCCGACCAATAATGGCATTCATAAAAGGATTTTTGGTTTCAAATTCATGTAAAGTGTCATAGCCCAAAACGATATCATCCATCGCGCCATCTTTATCAGGTGTATACAAACTCACCAATCTAATTCCGTAATTAGTCACAACCGCCTCAATGCCATTTTTATTAATTAGGCGAAAAAGTTGAATTCCTTTTTCCGCGGCAAAAAAGGTGGATGGTTGTATGGTGTTGGAAAGTAAATTCAGCATTTATTCAAATAGTCAGTTTAGTATTTAGCGAAAATATTTTTCTTTTTTATAATAGTCTAAAATTGCAGCAACTAAATATTTAAATTAAAGTATATAAAATTACATAATATGTAGTTGGAGAAGAAAATTATGAAGAAAACTTATAATCATAAGAATGCAAACATGGATTTGCCCAAAATGACGGTTCGTACTTTATTGAAAACAATCAATAATGAAGATCAAACCGTGGCAATTGCTGTGGATAAAGCGATACCTCAAATCACTAAGCTAATAGAAACTATAACAGAGAAGATGAAAGAAGGGGGAAGGTTATTTTATATTGGAGCTGGCACAAGTGGACGTTTGGGGGTGTTAGATGCTTCTGAATGTCCTCCTACTTTTGGTGTTTCAAATAATCGAGTGATTGGGATTATCGCTGGAGGAGACAAAGCACTTCGTAATTCTATTGAAGCTGCAGAGGATGATGAACACATGGCATGGATGGATCTAAGGAGAAAGCGGATTTCCAAGCAGGATATTTTGGTAGGGATCGCTGCATCTGGGACGACGCCCTATGTAGTCAATGGATTAAGGGATGCGCAACTTGCAGGTATATTCACAGGTTGTATTGCTTGTACATTAAACTCGCCACTTGCCCATTACGCCGATTATCCAATTGAGGTAAACGTTGGACCAGAAGTAATTCGAGGAAGCACTCGAATGAAAGCAGGAACTGCTCAAAAAATGATTCTTAATATGATCTCAACAACTGTCATGATCAAATTAGGGAGGACTTTAGGAAATAAAATGGTGGATATGCAGTTGACAAACAATAAGTTAGTGGAAAGAGGAACCAAGATGTTAATGGAATTTTTAGCGTTAGATTATCAAACTTCTAGGACATTATTGAAGCAGCATGGCAGTGTTCGAAAAGCAATTGAAAATTATAAAACGAGTAGTTAATCAATATTCAGAAATTGTGACAAAATCTTTTTCGACGATTCAAGAAATAAGCGTCACTTTTTTTTAAATCTTTTAGGGAAATTGCTAATTTAGCGACAGACTTATTGATAGAAGTGAATAATCAAATTGGAAATAACTTTCCCTATCCCGTGGTCACATATCACCTCGCTTACTTTATTAGCTATACTTACTAGTGCTACCCATGTAAACCATCCCTATAACCGAAGTTTGACTTAGGCGTGGTGCCTTTTATCTATTTTACGAATTTTAAAAAAATTAGTGAATCATGAAACCGATTCTATTCATTACCTTATTTACTTGCTTGGCGGTACTGTCCTTCGCTCAGCCGACCTATACAGCAAACGAGTTAGTAAAAGCCTATCATGGAAATAGCTACTATGGAACTAATCCAGGGTATCATGTGACATGGACTGACAAGGAGCTTGGAAATATCGCTGCTGGGAATCCATCTATTCCTGAAGCAGATGGAGTAGGAGTCAACACCTTGAGACCATCCATTCCTCAACATTTTCTAGAATTCTATGGATACGATATATTGGTAGACGAATTCGAGCATTATGATGCTTTGGGTCTTAAAGATAATGTCGCTTTCATTGGTTACCCAAATGATGCGAATAGAGATTGGACCCACTATTGTCCTTCAGCTCCATCTGAAAATTTCAAAGATATTTATGAACCAATTTGGGACAATGGTGAAAATGGAACGCCTGTAAACGATAACAATCCTTATGCATTATATGTCTATAAAATGTCGAGCAGATATGCTGGATTTGTGAAATTTTATGAAGTTTGGAATGAACCAGATTTAGATACAGGAGGTACTGCTTGGTTGCCATCAGGTCAGCCTGGAAACTGGTGGGAAAATAACCCCGATCCATGTGATTTCAAAATGAAGTGTCCGATCATGCATTATGTCAGATTGCTTCGTATCACCTATGAAGTAGTGAAAACTGTTGACCCTGATGCATACGTTGCGTTAGGTGGAATTGGTTTCCCAAGTTTCCTAGATGCTGTTTTGAGAAATTCGGATAACCCGGCTGACGGAAGTGTTACTCCAGAATATCCAAAAAATGGTGGCGCTTATTTCGACTGCATGAGTTACCACTCTTACCCTCACATTGATGGAAGTTTGAGAGAATGGAATAATTCAATTGGTGGTTTCCAATATTTCAATCATTCTGACAGAGCAGTACAAGGTATGATCTCTAGAAAATTTGATTTCAAAAACATTTTAGATAGCTATGGCTACAATGGCAATACGTACCCTGAAAAAGTTTGGATCATCACAGAAACAAACATCCCGCGTGCAAAAGTACCAAGTCATCCAGAATACATTGGATCAGATGAAGCACAAAGAAATTTTACAATCAAAGCATTGGTGGAAGGGCAAAAACACAACATCAGTCAGTTGCATTGGTACAATTTAGGAGAAGCATCTGCTTTTGATGCCAATGCGGATTCTGAATTTGGATACATGGGATTGTATAAAAAATTGGAAGGAACTTTGCCATATGAGCAAAGAAAAACGAATAGTGGGGTTGCTTTCAAAACAACATCTACACTTTTGAAAGATCATCAATATGATGCATCGCGTACTGCGCAATTACAAATGCCAAATGATGTAAATGGAGGTGCCTTTAAATCAAATGATGGCAGTTATACTTACGTCATGTGGGCAGTTACTTCCATCAATGATAGTGAATACGCGTCTGCTACTTACAGCTTTCCTGCTGATTTAAACATCTCAAAAGTGGATGTGAAAAATTGGAAATATACAGATACTGAAATTGCATGGGAAGCTTCTGCAGTTGATCTACCCTTGACAGGTGCACCATTATTTCTAAGAGATGCTAACAATACACAGTTGCCAATTGGTCTTTTGACATTTACGGGTCGTAAGTTTGAAGCAGATGTGCAATTAGACTGGTTAACAGAAAATGAAGAAAACAACGCGTATTTCTCAGTTCAGCATTCTGTAGATGGAAGAGATTTTAATGAAATTGCTAAAATAGAAGGTGCTGGTACTTCAACCGAACCGCATGCTTATCATTATTTACATGAGCAACCAAGATTAGGAAAAAATTATTACAGATTGAAACAATACGACTTTGATGGATCGTTTAGTTATAGCGACATAGTTATTGTTGATTTCGACGCTAAAGATATTGTACAGATTTCGTCTTCCATTACGATGGACTTTATCTATCTAGAATTCTACGAGATCTTTGATTATGATATTGAAATAGAACTTTTTGATGCAGTAGGCAGAAAAATAGATCAAGCGATACTCTCTGCTGGAGAAAATTACCATAAATGGGATACAAGAAATTTAGTACCCGGAACCTATATGGTGCGTCTAAAGATACAGGAGGAAGGATATTTCTCACAGAAATTTGTAAAAGCCAGAGCGTAAATTATTGAATACTAAAAGTAGTGTTTGTTATTTATAAGAACGCTACTTTTAGTATTTTGCTATACTAAAAAGCACAACACTACTACACTAATAGACAAATCAAAATGTGATCTGTCCACCCCTCTTAGATATACTAAATATGAAAACTTAATTCAACACCATGTAGGATGTTGCAAGCATGTTGCATTGGCAAGATTCTTGCCATATCATTGAAATACATAATATGATTTTTAATCACACTCATTAACCAAAACAAATAAAGAGGCATGTTAATTTTCAAAGTACTTTTAGTTGCAGTCGTCTTAGGATGGGGTCTTATTAAGCTCCTTAAATATTCTAACAAGTAACGATTACACACATATCAAAAACTCATTCCAATCAATTTCTGATTGAAAGGCTAACAACCTATTATAATCCCAATTTTTCTTTTCCTATCTTTTATTCTTTAAGTTTTATTTATCAATAGTTCGGTAAAAAATTAAGCGGCAATAGTGCCGAATTGAATTAGTTTATTAATCAATGTTTTATTTTTTCTCAACTCAGGGTTGATTTCTAAGTTTGAAAAAAATAATTCAAGCATAAGTTCATTGAAATACGAGGT